>NZ_JBHZCY010000034.1:0-71464 GCF_042786665.1 Kitasatospora sp. NPDC059146
GTCCACCCGAGGGACCGTCAGCGCTCCCCCGACGGCGTCGGCGGAGCCGAGCAGGGCGAGCTCCCCGGCGCAGCCGTCGGTCACCGCCACCCGGCCCGGCGCGTCGCGGACGACCGCCGCCCCGTCCCGCCCGGCGGCCCCGGTCGAGCCGTCCGCACCCCAGCCCGCGCAGCCCACCGCGGCGCCGCCCACCCGGCCCGCGCCCGGCCCGACCGCGCCCACGCCGACGCCGACCTCCACGCCGACACCGTCCTGCAAGCCGGTCCTGTTCTGGTGCGCCTGAGCCTTCGGGCCCGGTCGGCGGCCATCACGGCGGAGCGGGCCCGCCCCCGGACCGGACGGGCGGCCTGGTGCGCCCGGCCGGTCCGGCCCCACTGCCCCGTACGCCTCCCCGGGAGCCGGAATCCGTGATCGGCCCGCTCGCCGGTTCACGTGCCCCCGCTATAGTGCGAGCACCCCCGTATCCCTCCCGCCCGGGAAAGCTCCGGCGCGCAGGGATGACTTTCGTCATCTCGGGCCGGTGACACGGCGGCACTGCCGCGCGCGGTCACCGGACGGGAGTCTGGTGACCATGGCAACGACACAGGCGGTGCTGACGGCCGAAGGGCTGCGGTACCGGTACGGAGAGACGCTCGCGCTGGACGGCGTGGACCTGCGGGTCGGTCCGGGCGAGTGCGTCGCACTGCTCGGCCCCAACGGCGCCGGGAAGTCGACCCTGGTGGCACTCACGGTCGGCCTGCTCGCGCCGCAGCAGGGGACGGTGCGGATCATGGGCGGTGACCCGCGCCGCGCGGCGACCCGCCGCCGTCTGGGCGTGGCGCAGCAGACCCTGGGGTTCCCGAACACGCTGACCGTGGACGAGCTGGTGCGCGGCGCCGCCGTCCGCGGCGGGCTGCGGGCGACGGCCGCCGGTCCGGTCCTGGCGGAGCTCGGGCTGACCGAGCTGGCGCGCCGGCGGGTCTCCAAACTCTCCGGCGGCCAGCGGCAGCGGGTCCAGCTGGCGATGGCGCTGGTCACCGAGCCGGCGCTGCTGGTGCTGGACGAACCGACGGTCGGTCTGGACACCCGGGCCCGGCGGCACTTCTGGGAGGTCCTGGCGGAGCGCCGGGCGCAGGGCGCCGCAGTGCTGGTGACCACCCACCTGATCGAGGAGTCCGCGGCCCTGGCGGACCGGGTGGTGGTGCTCGACCGCGGCCGGATCCTGGCGGACGCGCCGCCGCAGGAGCTGGTGGCCCGGCTGCCGGACCGTACGGTGACCGTCCGGACCGGCCTCGACCAGGAGCAGCTGGAGCGGCTGCCGGGCGTGCTCCGGGTCGGCCGGGAGCACGAGCTGGTGACGATCCAGACCCGCTCGCCGGAGGACCTGTTGCGCGTGCTGCTGGATCTCGACCCGGAGCTGTCGGAGCTGCGCGTGCAGGACGCCGGCCTGGCGGAGGCCGTGGTCGCACTCACCGACGGCCGTGATGACGCCTCGGAACGTACTCGGGAAGGCAGGGCGGCGGCGTGAACGTGGTACTGGGGCGGGTCTTCCGGTCCGAGTTGAGGGACGAACTCCGGTCGATCGTGCGGGAGCCCACCTCGTTGTTCTTCGGCATCCTGATGCCGGTCGGCTTCTTCGTCCTGTTCAACCTGCTGTACGGGCAGGGCGCCGTGCAGGGCCTCTCGGCCGGTACGGCGATGGTGGCCACCTTCGGCACCTACGGCGTGATCACCGTCGCCTCCCTGCAACCCGGGGTCGGGGTCGCCCAGGACCGGGACCTCGGCTGGCTGCGGATGAAACGGGTCTCCGCGGTCCCGGTCTGGATCAGCCTGGCCGCCAAGGCCACCGCCGCGCTGCTCTACGGGGTGGGCGTGCTGGCGCTGATGGGGGTGGCGGCCGCAGCCTTCGGCACGCTGCACGCCTCGCCCTGGGCGCTGCTGCGGGTGGCGGTGGTACTGCTGCTGGGCACCGTCCCGTTCACGCTGTTCAGCGTGGCGGTCGGCTTCCGGTTCCGCCCGGGGGCGGCGGTCGCGCTGCTCAACGCGGTGCTGTTCCCGCTGGCGGTGCTGTCCGGGCTGTGGATCCCGATCCGGCTGCTGCCCTCGGTCGTGCGGCAGATCGCCGAGTTCCTGCCCACCTACCACCTCGCCCAGCTCGGGCTCGCCCAACTCGGTGACGGCACCGCGCTGATCCACGTGCTCGCCCTGCTGGTCACCACGGCGGTGGCGGCGGGTGCGGCGGCGCTCTCCTACCGGCACGCGCGGATCTGAGGCGGCGGTGAGCGACTTCGACGGCGCCGCCCCCCGGTCCGTGGCCGAACGGCTGCGGACCTGGGAGTGGGTCTACCTCGGCTACCTGCTGTTCATGCCGGCGCAGCCGTACTTCTCGCCGGCGCCCGACCGGTGGGAGTGGCCGCTGGCGATCACGGTGTGCGCGGCCACGGTGCTGCTGTACGCCTTGGCCCTGCTGCGCGGGCGGTCGGCGTGGAGTGTCTGGGCCTCCGTGGTGCCGATGGCCGTGCTGGGCGCGCTGGCCACGCCGTTCAACGCCGCCGCGAGCGTGCTGTTCATCTACGCGGCGGCGGCCGCGGGCAACGCGCTGCCCTGGCCCGTCGCCCGGCGGTGGTTCGCCGGCCTGACCGTGCTGGACTGCGGCACCGCGCTGCTGTCGCAGGTGCCGCTCCCCTACCGGCTGTTGGGCTTCGCGTCGGCGCTCGTGATGATCTGGGTGGTCGGGCTGCTCGAACTCCGGCAGCGCGACCGGCGGCAGGAGGCGGAGAACCAGCGGCTGCGCACCTCGCAGGTGGAACTGCTCGCCACGCTGGCGGAACGCGAACGGATCGCGCGCGACCTCCACGACCTGCTCGGGCACTCGCTGACCGCGGTGGTGATGCGCGCGCAGCTGACCAAGGAGCTGGTGCTCGCCGACCCGCAACGGGCGCGCGCCGAGGCCGAGGAGATCGAGCGCAACGCCCGGGAGGCGCTGGCCGCGGTGCGCAGTACCGTCACCGGTTGGCGGCGGACCACCGTCCGCGCGGAGCTGGAGGTGGCACGGCGTACGCTGGCCGGGACCGGGGTGACCTTGCGGGTGCGCTGTGCCGAGGAACCGGCCCTGCTCGCGGCGACCGACCACGAACTGGGGCTGGCACTCCGGGAGGCGGTGACGAACGTGGCCCGGCACGCGCGGGCCGCCACCTGCCGCATCGGACTGGACACGGACGAGGAACGGGTGCGCTTGGTGATCGCGGACGACGGCATCGGCGGCGATGCCCCGGAGGGCACCGGGTTGACCGGGCTCCGGGAGCGGATCGCGAAACTCGGCGGCGCGGTGCAGCGCTCCGGCTCGGCCGGTACGACGCTGGTCATCACGGTGCCGGTGGCGGTGAACGGATGATCCGGGTGGTGCTGGCCGAGGACCAGGGCATGGTGCTGGGCGCGTTCGCGTCCCTGCTGGACCTCCAGGCGGACATCACCGTGGTGGCGACGGCGACCAACGGCGACGACGCGCTGGCCGCGGTGCGCGAGCACCGGCCGGACGTGCTGGTGACCGACATCGAGATGCCCGGCCGCACCGGTCTGGACCTGGCCGTGGAGCTGAACCGCCTGGGCGACCCGACCCGGGTGCTGATCGTGACCACCTTCGCGCGCAGCGGCTACCTGCGGCGCGCGGTGGACGCCGGGGTGTCCGGGTACCTGCTCAAGGACGCGCCGATCGGTGAGCTGGCGGCCGCGCTGCGCCGGGTGCACGCGGGCGAGCGGGTGGTCGCGCCGGAGTTGGCGGTGGCCGCGTGGGACGCCGCCGATCCGCTGACGGAGCGGGAGCGGGAGCTGCTGCGGGCGGTCGCGGACGGGGCCGGCAACGCCGCGATCGCGGCGCGCCTGTGCCTGGCCGAGGGGACCGTCCGCAACTACCTGTCCAGTGCGATGGCCAAGTTGGGCGCGCGCAACCGGACCGACGCGGCCAAGATCGCGCGCACCCGCGGCTGGCTCTGACCGGCGCCCGCCACCGGTGGCGGACGCGGTTCCGGCCGTCCCCCTACCGGTCGTCGTCCCTCCGGTCACGCCTCCGGTCGCGGCCACCGCCGTTGGTGGTCACGTACAGGGCGCCGAGCAGCATCCCGCCCACCACGCAGACGCCGACGCCGATCGGGGAGCTGATCATGAAGCCGCCGACCACGAGCGCCGCGTAGACCATCGGCGCGGCGGCCCTGAGGTTCCTGTTCATCCGTCATCCTCCTTGGTTGCCATCTGGTTTCCTACCCCGGGCCGCCTCAGCCGAGCGCCCGGGCCATGAATCCCCTGATCCCGACCGCCACGGTGACCGCCAGGGCGAGCAGCAGCACCGCCAGGTCCGTCCACAGCGGGATCGCCGACGGGGGTCCGGCCTGGGCCGCGGCCCGTAGGCCCTCGCTGACGTAGGTCAGCGGGTTGAGCGCGGAGACCACCTGGAACCACCTCAGCTGGTCGAGGGAGGACCAGGAGTACTGGACGGACCCGGTGAACGTCAGCGGGGCGAGGACGATCGCGAAGGTGACGCCGATGCGGTCCGGCGACACGACCGTGCCGAGCGCCAGGCCGAGGGCGGCACCGGTCGCCGCGCCGAGGACCAGGACCAGCAGCACCCCCGGCCACCTCGTGGGCGGCCAGCCGGTGGTGCCCAGCACCAGGAACCCGACCGGCGCCATGACCAGTCCGGCGAACAGTCCGCACAGCGTGCCGTAGGCCAGCTTGGCGACCGCGACCAGCTCGCCCGGGATCGGTGCGAGCAGCCGGTCCTCGATCTCGCCGGACCACGAGAAGTCCATGATCAGCGGCATCGCGGTGTTCTCCAGGGCGACGAGCAGCGCGTTGAGCGCCATCACCCCGGGCAGCAGCGTCGCCCCGAAGTCGCCTTTGGTGTAACCGGCTTCGCCGAGCACCTTGCCGAAGACGAAGAACAGCAGCAGCGGCTGGACGATCACCTGGAGCAGGAAGGCGGTCGGTCGGCGGGTGGTGGTGTAGACGTCGCGCCAGAGCACCGCCAGGAAGGTCCGCGTCACGGGACCGACGCCGTCCCGGGGAAGCCGGTCGGCGCCTTCGGTCGCAGTGGTCACCGCAGTTCCCTTCCGGTCAGGCTGATGAACACGTCCTGGAGGCTCGGCCGGGCGATCGACAGGTCGACCAGCTCGGCCCCCCGGTCGGCGACCGCGCGCAGCACGTCCGGCAGCAGGGCCGACGGGTCCTTCTCGGTCCGCACCCGGAAGTACTGGCTGCCGCCGCTCCCCTGCGGCGCGTCGTGCTCGACGCCGTCGGCGCCGGGCAGCCCGGTCAGCGCCTCCAGGATCCCGGCGCTCGGCACCTGCTCACCGCGGACCTGCGCGGTGACGGTGGTGCCGCCCGGGAGGGCCCCGGTCAGTGCCCGCGGGGTGTCCAGGGCGAGCAGCCGGCCGTGGTCGACGATGCCGATCCGGTCGGACAGGCTCTCGGCCTCGTCCATGTCGTGGGTGGTGAGCACCACGGTGACGCCCCGCTCGCGCAGGTCGCGGATGCGCTCGTGCAGGAACAGCCGGGACTGCGGGTCCAGGCCGGTCGACGGCTCGTCCAGGAACAGCACCTCGGGCGCGTGCATCAGGGCCCGCGCGATGACGACCCGCTGCGCCTGGCCGCCGGAGAGCCGCTCGACCCGCTGGCCGGCCTGCTCGGTGAGCCCCATCAGGTCGAGCAACTCCTCGGCGCGGCCGGTCCGTTCGTCCCGGCCGACGCCGTGGTAGCGCGCGTGGAAGAGCAGGTTCTGCCGCACGTCGAGGGAGCGGTCCAGGTTCTGCCGCTGCGGTACGACGGCGAGCAGCCGCTTGGCGGCGGCCGGCCGGGCCACCACGTCGGTGCCGAGGACCAGGCACCGACCGGAGGTCGGGCGGATCCGGGTGGTCAGCACGCCGACGATGGTGGACTTCCCGGCCCCGTTCGGGCCGAGCAGGCCGAAGACCTCGCCCCGCTCGACGGTGAAGCTCAGGCCGTCCACGGCCGCCGGGGCGTGCGGGTGGTAGCGCTTGACGAGTTCGCTGACGGTGACGGCGTGCGTCATCGCGTCGTCCTTCCTCGGGTGCCCGGACCGGTCACAGCCGACCGCCGCCGTCGACGAACCCGATCAGGTCCTCGATGCGGTCCATCGCGGTGACTCCGTGGACGTCCTCCACGGCCCGGGAGACCACGTGGCAGATCAGGTTGCGTTCCAGCTCGCCGATGCCGAGCCGGTACATGTTGAGGTACATCCAGTTGAGGACGACCCGGTACCGCTTGAAGGTGTGCCAGCCGCCGAGCTGCTCGGCCGCCGGGCGGTGACCGCCGAGCACCCGGTGGAACGGGCTGCGGTCGGACCAGGCGCTCCAGGTGGCGCCCCAGGCCTCCGGGTCGCCGTTCGGGTCGGTGTCGAGCGCCAGCTCGCCGGTGCCGATCAGCCCGTCGGCCCGGTCGCGGTAGCGCAGCAGGACGTCGAGGAGTTCGCCGAAGCGCACCGCGTCGTGGTGGTCCGCGGCCGCGGTGATCTCGACGACCCGCTGCCGGAAGGCGCCGGCGTTGGCCTCGTAGACCTGGTCGAAGCGGGCGCGCAGGCCGTCGGGGTTCTTCGCCAGGAAGGCGTCGGCGTGTCCGCGGTAGGACATGTACCCGTACGTCACCGGCGGGAGGAAGCGGTGCGCCGCCGCGATGAAGAGGTCCACCGCGAGGGCCGTCTTCGAGCCGCCGTCGCGGATCCGGTCGAGGATCCCGAACACCAGGTCGTTGCTGTCGACGTAGTAGTCGGCGAGCAGGTCGGCGGCGGCCGGTCCGCCGAGCACGTGCTCGCGCCGGTCGTACGGCTCCGTCCCGACGCTGTTGTCGGGCGCCCAGGGGGTCAGCGGGCCGCGTTCGCGCTCCACCGCGGCGAGCCGGACGTGCTCGGCGTGCGAGGCCCGCTCGTCCAGGACCACGGTCGACGGGTGCGCCCGCAGGTAGGGCTCCAGCACGTCGGCCACGGCGGGTGCGACGACGCCGTCGAAGACCTCTGCGCTCGCCTGGACCACGATCCGCACGTGCGGCCCGCGCCGCCAGTGCGGCTGGAAGTACACCCGCCGCGCCGCGGGGGCCACCTCCGCGACGAACGGGCGCACCGCGTCGAGCAGCAGATCGGTGCGGTCGGGCTCGTGGTGGAACACGTTCACCGTGCGCCACACGGTCTCTGTCATTCCCGGTCTCCTCGGCAGTTGAGCTCGATGACGTATTCGGTGACTCTGGGCACCCCCTGGTGGTCGAGGAGCGCGGCCTCGGGCCTCGGCGCGACCTCCTGGAACACCGCCGCGTTCGCCGGGTCCCTGGCCAGTCGCTCGAAGGCCAGGACGAGGGGTGGTGAACCGATGTCGACGTACACCGGCTTGCGGCTGCGGTCGCTCGCGACCGACCCGTCCGCGACGACGCCGGTCGGCAGCACGGACACGAAGAACCTCGGGGGCATTCCGAGTTCGGTCAGCCAGGTGGTCAGCAGGAGCAGGAAGTCCGGGTCGGACTGCCCGGCCGCGCGACACGGCAGCGTCCCCGGCTGGGCCACCCAGGTCGCCCGGCGGAGCACCACCCGGCCGATGCTCAGCCGCGGCGCGTGCAGCACCCGGCCCTGCCCGCTGCCGGCTGCCGCGTCGTGCTGGAGCGGCTGGTCGGGGCGCAGCAGCAGCGGGTTCTCGCCGAACGCCTCGACCAGCAGGGCCATGACCGGCGGGAACTGCCGCTCGTAGGAGAGTCCGCCGTGGACCGGCCTGACGGCCGCGCCGTCGTCGAACAGGGCCGGCAGTCCGTCGCCGTCCAGGCCGACGGTCAGCCGGGCGGGCGGCGGGTAGTCGAGCCGGTCCGGCAGGGCGGGCTCGCGCTGGTTGAGCGAGGTGGCCAGGGTCTGGGTGAACTCCGCGTAGGTCGGCGCGTCCGGGTACACCGCGTCGACCGGGAGCGGGTCGTCCCCGAGGTGGCGCAGCAGCCGGCGCACCTGCGACCGGGCCCGGCCGAAACCGGAGTTGACCGCGTTGACGATCAACTCGTCGGCGTCGCCCTGGGCGTAGACGGCGACCGAGCCGACCGGACGCACCCAGGCGGGCAGCGCGTCGAGCACCTCCTCGATCCGCCGCCGGTCCGGCAGCGCGCGCCGGAGGTCGGCGACCAGGTCCACCAGCCGGCGCACTTCCGCGACCGGGCTGGCGGCCAGGGTCGCGGTCAGCCCGGTCGGGTCGAAGGCGACGGCGGCGGGGTGCAGTCGCCTGGCCTCGTGGCCGTCGCGGAGGAGTTCGGCGTAGAACCGGTCGAACGGCACCGTCGCCCCGTCGCCGAAGCGCTCCCGGATGAACGCGGCGACGGCCAGTTTGAACGGCAGTGCGGAGTCGAAGACGGCGAGCAGTCGGCAGGCGAGCGCCAGGTCGTCCAGGGCCTCCTGCCAGGACGGCAGGCCCGCCTCGACCACGACGCCGGGAATGACCGACTGCTCGGTCAGCACGTCCCGCAGCTTGCCGGTGACGCCGACGCCGCGCAGCCGCTCGTGGAGCGCCTTCCCGAGGACGACCCGGTCGGCTCCCCCGGCATCGCCGTAGGCGCGCAGCTCTTCCCGGAGGGGAGCCAGTGCGGGGACGGTCCCGGCCAACTGCCCCAGCGGGTCGATCCCTTGGTCGTCGAAGTCCGGTTGGAGCAGGAGCAGTCCGCCGGCCACGAGGGAGCGCAGGTATCCGGCCGTCCGCTCCGGCGGCGCGGGGAAGCCCGCCGCCAGCGCGGCGAGGGTCGGGCGGGCGACCGCGGCGCGCAGGCAGTGGCGCAGCGCCGGGGTCAGCGGCAGGGTGAGGAGGTCCTCCGCCGGCGCCGGGCCGAGGAAGCGGACGGTGTCGCCCTCCAGGCGCGCACTGGGGTTGATCCGGACGGTCGGCTCGGTCGCGCCGGCGGCCAGCGGGGTGAGGACCGACAGGTCGAGATCGACGATCGACCGCGCCCGCTCGGTCGCGGCCCAGCGCAGGGCGGGCCCGTCCGGGACGAACCGGCCGAGGCCGCTGGCGGTGAAGGTGCTGAACGGGCTGGTCTTGACGGCGGCGCGGGCCGCGTAGGCGGCCAGCCGGATCAGCTCCTGCCGCCCGGGCCTGCGGCCGAGCACCTGGTGCAGGGTGGGGCTGGCGTGGGCGAGGCCCTGGTCGAAGCGGGGGTCCGCGCCGAGTTCGCGCAGCGCGGCGTCGACGGCTCGGCCCGCCTCGGCGTACACCGTCGGCAGCTGCGCCCGGTCGGCCCGGTAGCGGCCCAGCGCTCGACCGAACTCGGCGATGTCCGAGGCGAGTTCGGGGCCGAGGGCGGCGGCGGTCCGGGGGTCGGCGAGCAGTCGGGCGGGGTCGCGCAGCTGGTGCACGGTGCGGCGCAGCGCGACCAGCCTGGGCTTGGCCGCGGGGTCGCGCAGCTCCCCGATCACGGTGTGGCAGCGCTCGGACAGCGCCCCGGCGCCGCTGCGCAGTTCGGCGGCCGTACGGGAGAGCGCGAGCAGTTCGCGCCGCAGTCGCCGGTCGGCGAGCTGCTCGACCACGTCGGCGGGCAGGCCCGCGACACGTACTCCGAGGGTGGTGGCGTGGGTGGTCACGGGAAGGGGTGGGGGTGGGGGTTGAGGTCGGCCTCGGTCAGCGGGTGCGGGGCGTGGCCGAGCCGGTACGGCACCTCCAGCGGCCGGGACAGCCCGGTGGTGCGGCGGTTGCGGTGGCCGAAGGTCATGGACAGGGCGCCGGGCGCGATCACCTTGACGCAGGTCAGGCCGGCGGCCTCGTGCAGGGGCGAGGTCTGGTCGACGACCACGACGTCCATGCCGCCCGCCAGCATCCGGTCGACGGCCTCGGTGAGGTCGTCCCGCAGGTCGGTGTGGAGCGGCCAGGGGTTGCGGGCGATCACCTCGTCCCAGCCGGTCAGGCGGTCGCCGTCGAGCAGGAAGGACCAGCGGTCGAGGGCCTCGGGCGTCGCGTTGCCCAGCGAGTGGTCGGTCATGATCCGCACCAGTTCGGGATCGGCGGCCATCCGGCGGGCCCGTTCGGCCTCGGCCGGGTACCTGGCCTGCTCCTGTTCGACGATGGGTGCCAGTTCGCCGAGGGCCGTGAGCACGGCGGCGACCGGGTCCAGGGCCGAGCCGCTGGTGCAGACGACCTTCGGCCGGGTGTCGTCGCCGGTGGTGTCCTGGGCGAGCACCCAGAACGCGCGGATCCCCTCGGTCAGGGTGATGTCGAAGGCCCGCACCCGGCAGCCGGTGCGCTCGATGCGTTCCGCGAGGACCCGGATGCGCGGATCGGGCGCCCGGGCGAGGTCCACCTCGGGCACCGGCATCCGGGCGTACCAGGTCATCAGGAAGGCGTCGCGCTCGACGACTTCGAGGATCCCGTGCAGGATCGCCTCCTCGACGCAGCCGCCGAGCGCGCAGCCGTTGGAGATCTCGAAGGTGAAGGGCTTGTCCCTGCGGTCGTCGGGGCGGGCCCTCGGCTGGAACCGCGTCCGGTAGTACGCGTGGGTCTCCGGCACGAGCACCGGGCGGGCCCGGACGAAGGAGTACGCCCACACCCAGTCCACCACCGCGTCCTCGGTGAACGGCTGGTAGGCGCAGTCCGGCTCCCGGTAGCGCTCGGGAGCCAGCAGGCCGAGCGACCGCGGGTCCAGGGCGTCCCCGGCCAGGTCCGCGTAACTGCCGCGCACGGTGGTGCGCTTGCCCCAGGGCCACTGGCCGCCGAGCCGCTCCAGTGCCTCGGCGACGGCGGTGGCCCGGCTGGAGGCGAAGTCACGGGTGCGCCCGAACCCCGCCTCGCCCCGGTAGCCGTACTCGGCCAGGACGGATTCGGTCAGCGGGACCATCGAGTCGCGCATGCCGCGCGGCGGGGCGACCACCCCGGTCTCGGCGTCCACGTAGAGCTCGGTGAGCCGGGCCTCGGAGAGTTCGCCGATCCGGCTGGCGCGGGCCCGCGGCTTGGGCCGGGGGACGGGGGCGATCACGGCCCGTTCCGCGGTGTCCTCGGGCAGCGCGCCGCAGACCGCGCACAGCGGGTCCGGGAGGAACGCGTGCCGGGTCAGCGACAGGTCGCGCAGGTCGAGGTACCAGCAGCGGTCCGTGGCGACGCCCGAGTGCAGCAGCTCGCGCACGGCCTCGGCGGCGAAGCCGGACAGCCAGGCCGACGGGCTGGTCGCGATCCGCCCGTCCGCGCGCAGTTCGGCCGTCCAGGGCGCGCGTTCGGGTGCGACGGAGCGCCAGGTCTCCAGGCACCGGGCGCAGCCGGGTTCGCCGGGCCGCACCAGCGGGCCGATCACGACCCGGTCGAGTTCGGTCCACACCGGCAGCCAGGGCTCGCCCCGTTCGTGCGCCTCGGTCCAGCCGCCGGTGTCCCAGCCGTCGCGCGCCACCACCAGCATCGACGGCGGGCGCCGGGCGATGGCGGCGGCCAACAGGCCCTCGCCCAGTACGGTGTCGCTCACGAGCCGTTCCTCCTCACCAGGTCAGCCGGAACTCGGGGCGCGGCCCGGCCGGGTGCTCGGTGCCCAGCTGCGCCACCAGCAGACTGCGCCTGCGCCCCTCCAGACCGAACCAGGCGTCCAGCAGGTGGGTGAGCACGTCGTTCTGGATCCGGCCGGCCACGCCCACGGACGCGGCGGCCAGGCAGGCCCGGTGCAGGGCGGCGCCGGCCGCGGCCTGCTGCAGGCGGTACCAGCGCGCACCGAAGCGCTCCTCGGCGGCCTCGGCGTCGCCCACCGGCAGCAGCCAGAGGTTCGCCGTGCGGGCGCCCTGCTGGGTCAGGGCTGCCAGCGCGGCCTCGCGGAGCCGCTGCCGGGGGTTGCCCTCGCCGACCAACTCCAGCCGGTGCTCGTCGGGGAGGTAGCGGTAGGCGCCGTCCGGGACTCCGGCCACGTCGGCGACGACGCAGTAGAACTCGACCAGACCGGCCGGCAGGTCCCAGTTCTCCTGCCGCCCGTAGGCGGTGAGGACGGTGGCCAGGGTGCCGATCGCCATGGTGTCGGCCTTGAAGCCGCGCACGGCCGCCCGGCGGTTGCGGGTGCCGGCCCGCAGGTCCGGCTCCGCGTGCGGGAGGCTGATCCACTCGCGCTCGGCCTCGGTCCCGCGCCCACCCTCTCCCTCTGCCTCGGTCCCGCCCTCGCCCCCGCCCTCGCCGGGGGGCGCGGTCAGCAGCGGCTCGGGGGCGGGGCGGCTCTGCCGGAGCACGGACGCGTGCGCGGCGAAGGCGCGTGGGAAGGCCGCCAGCGAGGGGCCCTCGAACGCGGTGGGCACCGGGGCGACCAGCTCGACCACGGCGTGCACCCCCTCCGCCCTCGGGTCCAGCCCCAGCAGCTCGGTGAGGTCGGCGTCGGGGAAGCACAGCCGGGCCGAGGCACCGTCGTCGGCCCCGACCACCAGGGCCTGGGCCACCTGGATGCCCGCCTCCAGGCAGGCGAGGCGGTAGTACATCTCGCCGTACTTGGCGGCCAGCCGCCAGAACACGTTGGTGTGCACCAGGACGGTGCCGGCCGGGCGGGCGGCCACCCAGCCGCGGTAGTCGCCCGAGCGCAGCCGCACCAGGTCGTGCCGGGCCGGGTCGTAGTAGTGGACGCCGGTCGGGACCTCCGAGTCGGGCCCGGCGATCACGTACCACTCGGCGCTGTACCGGGCGCCGCCCGATGGCGTCGGGCGGCGGGTCACCAGCCATTGCAGCGGGTCGTCGTCCGGGATGGCCTCGAAGCTGTCGGTGAAGGGCAGCATGTCCAGCGGGGTCAGCCACTGGGCGCGGGTGATGCCGCCGAGCTCGGCCAGCAGCCGGCCGAGCCGGTGCTCGGACTTCTCGGGCGGCCAGGGCAGCGGATGCCTCGGCGCGCCCGGGTAGCTCTTGACCAGCCGGGGCGGGAACGCCTGCGGGTCCGCCACCTCCGTCGGCGTGTGCACGGTGTCCTGGTAGCGGGTCGCCTCGTCGCTCATGGGCTTCACACCGCGCACAGGTCGAAGGCGGCCCTGGTCAGGAGCAGTCGCAGGTGGGACTCCTGGGCCAGGCTGATGCCGAGCCGGTTGCACATCAGGTGGGTGCAGCGCTCCACGATCAGCTGCGGGACCAGGTGGTTGATGTGCTGGAGCACGTCGGCCGGGGCCTCGAAGTCGGGGTAGGCGTCGAGGCGGCCGAGCAGCTCCAGTTCGACCAGGGTGTCGTTGGCCTCCCGTACGGTCCTGAGCCAGCTGCCGGTCACCGACCCGGCGGGCAGGGCCGTTCCCCTGGTCACGGCCCAGACCGTCTCCAGGGAGGCGCGCAGCTGGGCCTTGTTGGCCTCGAAGTGCTTCTCGAAGTCCGGCGATCCCAGCACCTCCGCCGCTGCTCCGCCGCTCTCCACCAGGAACCGCGCCTGGTAGGCGAGTTCGGGCAGGATGCCGGTGAAGACCGTACGGTTGGCGGCCATCATGGCGAAGGCGTCCATGGCGCGCTGCCCCGCGGTCCGGCCGCGGGCGATCAGTTGGAGCGCCAGCACGCTGGACGCCATGAACTGCTTCTCGACGGCCTCCAGGGAGCGGCCGGTGCCGAACGCCCCGGTCTCGGGCACGTAGTCGACGAACGCGACCGAGTTGTCCGGGTGCAGCACCGTGTCGTGGTCGGCCATCCGCTCCAGGGCGGCGAGTTCGGCCGCGGACTCGGCATAGGCCCGCTCCGTCAGCCCGGAGGTCGACGGCGTCGTCCGGTAGAACTCCGCCGCGGTCTCCTCGACGGCCGAGCGCGCCTCCTGGACGTGCTCCGGCCGGGTCCGCAGCCGCAGCCGCACGTGCGGGCCGCCCTCCCAGTAGCGGAGGAAGAAGAAGCCGTCGACCAGTCCGGCCCGGCCCAGCCGCTCGACGACGGGCTTGACGACACCGGTGATCACGGCGTCCTGGTCGCCGTGGTAGAAGAGGTGGGCGCTGACCCAACGGTGCGCTGAGGTCTCAGACATAAGTGACTCCGGGCTCGTTCAGTTCCACGATGTACTCCGCCACGTGCTCGCCGCGGACCTGGCCGGGGTCCGGCAGCATCTCGCTGATCTGCACGATCGCGTCCGGCTCGGTGAGCCGGCGTTCCAGCCCGAGCAGCAGCAGCATGCTCGCGAAGTCCACGTAGTTCGGTTTGGTGTCGTTCCCCGGCCGCGGGCCGTTCCCGCCCGCCACCAGCGAGGCCGGGTCGAGGACGGTGACGAAGCACCGCTCCGGGATGCCGTGTTCGGCCAGCCAGTCGGCGACCTTCAACATCCAGGCCGCGCCGGTCGCGGCGTCGGCCCGCCGGGGCAGCCGGTCCGCGCGGGTCATCCACATGGCGCGGCGCAGCACCACGTCTCCGACCGTCAACCGGGGCAGGCGCAGGACGCCGTCGTCGGCGCGCGGGTCGGAGGTCATCCTGAGCTCGGTGTGCGCGCCGAACCAGGTGTTGGACTCGCCGAACGCCTCGATCATGAACCGTGCGGCGGGCGGCAGCAGCCGGTCGGCGCCGAGGCCCGGGTGCACCGGGCGGATCCGCCGGCCGAGCCGCCGCGACACCAGCGCGAGCAGCCCGTCGTCGCCGCACTCCACGTGGAGGTCGTTGACCGGCAGCCGGTCGTCGGCCGCGCGCGTGCTGCGGACCCCGGGGTAGTCGACGACCAGTCCGACGCCAGGTCTGCGGACGTTGACGGCGGACCGGGCCACCGCCTCGAACTCGGCGAACAGCACGTCGTCGTGGGACGCCGCCAGGCCCGGTTCGTCCGGGACGTCGGCGCGCAGGTCGAGGACGTCCAGGATCTGCCGCACCCGGTTGCGGCCGCGGCCGAAGCCGCAGGCGATGCTGTTGACCACCAGGGCCGGGCCGTGCTCGGCGTCGGCCAGCTGGCAGTAGACCGCGAGCGAGGTCGGGGTGCGGACCCAGTCCGGCCACTCCTCGGCCAGCTTGCGCACCTCCTCGGGGTCGACCCTGACCACGCCGTCCCGGTCGGGCGTCCGCTCGCCCAGCAGCCGCTTGGCGGCGGTGCGCAGGCGGTACAGCTCGCGCACGGCCGCCACCGGGCTGTCGGCGTCGGCGAACCGGCTGTGCGCCGGACGGGAGCGGCGTCCGGCCGGGCCCGGGGCGGCATCGGCGGACTGCTCGGCCAGGACGTCGCGGTAGAACACCACCAGCGGGACCCGCGCGCCGGCCGGGTACCTGCGCCGGAACCACGAGTCGAGGGTGAGCTTGAACGGCAGGTCGGGGCCGATCAGTCCGAGCAGGGTGCGCACCGCGTCGAGGTCGTCCAGCAGCGGACGCCAGCGCGCGCGGTCCAGCACAGCCGTCGTGCCGGGGTGCACCGCGTTCTCGTAGAAGCTGTACCGGGCGAACTCCTGGGCCAGCTTCGGGCTCTGGACGTGGGCGTGGTCGCCGACCTCGCGCAGCGCGGTGTCCAGCGCGCGGACCACCGTGTCGCGGACGGCGACCCGGTCTGCGGGCTCGGCGACCGCGGGGTAACTCGACAGCGCCTCGGCCATCTCCTGCAAGGTCCGGTCCAGCCGCTCCAGGCCGGGCTGCCGACACCGCTGGAGCCACTCGCGCAGGTCGCCGACCGGGTCCGCGGACTGGTCGGCGAGCGGCGGGACCAGTTCCAGCAGGCCCAGCGTCACCAGGCGGCGCAGGAACACGTCGACCTGGCGCCCGTCGGCCGCGCGGGCCAGGAGGGTGCCCCGCAGCTCGTCGAAGGTGAGGTCGCCCGTGGTCAGCTCCAGCACCCCGCGCAGGGTCGGGGTGAGCGCGAGGCTGTGCACGTACTCGTCCGGCCGACGGCCCAGGAACAGCAGGGCGCCGTCCTGGACGGTGGCGCTGGGGTTGGTCCGGATCCGGCAGCCGCCGAGCAGCTCGGGGCGTTCGCTGACGGCGCGGGCGATCCGGTGCAGCGATCCGACGCTGACCTCGGTGGAGGTCAGCGAGGCGCTCCGCGGCCCGGCCGGCTCGACGATCTCCCGGCCGGTGCCCCAGGCGGCCAGGCCGCTGCTGGTGAAGGTGGAGTACGGGCTGGTCTTGGAAGCGCAACGGGCCAGGTACTGCGCCAGCCGGAGCACGGTCTGGCGCTGCGGTGGGCGGCCGGTGTCGAACCACTTCCGCAGGGCCAGGAACAGGTCCGGATTGGCGTGCACGAGGCCGAGTTGGAAGGCGGGCAGCCGGGCGGCGGCGAGCAGGGCTTCGTAGCTCGCGGCCCAATCCTGGTCGAGGTGCTCCGGCAGGGCCGCCAGCAGGCGGTCGCGTTCGTCGATCCGTGCCGTCCAGGAGCGGACCGGCTCCGCCAGCTCGGCGGGGACCTCGGCCAGCCGGGCCGGGTCGACGTGGCGGCCGCGGTGCACGGCCCGGCGCACCGCGACCAGCCGGGCCTTGAGCTCGCCGTCCCCGGTGGCGCCGATCGCCGCGTGCAGCAACGTCGACAACTCGTCGGCCCCGGCGGCGATCTCGGCGCGCAGTGCCAGCAGGGCGGTGGCGGTGCGCCAGCTCTCCGCGCAGCGCAGCCCGTCCAGCACGGCGACCGGGCTGCCGGCGAGGCGGACCACGGTGGCCGGGCCGGGCAGGTACCGCACCGGCTCGGGGCCGGCCTCCCAGTGTCCGTCCGTCATCTCGTCCGTCGTCCCGTCCGTCACTCCGCCGCCTCCGGCTCCACCGGCACGATCACGCGGCCGCCCGGTCCGGTCCGGGCCAGCAGGATCTGGAAGACCGGGGCGTAGCGCTCCTCGGTCAGTCCGAGCACCGCGCGCACCCCCTCGGCGTGGTAGGCGTTGACGATCCGGCCGGAGAGGCCCTGCGCGGCGGCCGCGACGCAGACCCGGTGGGCGAGCAGGCCCGCCTCCTGGTTGAGCACCCGGTAGCCGCGGTCCCCGAAGGTGTCGAACGCCCAGTCACGGTCGACGACCAGGTGGACGACGGCGTTCATGTGCTGGAAGACCGGTCCGGGGATGGTGACGCGTTCGATCGCGGTGAGGGCGTCCGTGCCGGGGCCCGTCGGGCTTCCCGGGCCGACCGGGTGCAGGGCGCCGGTGGCCGGGTCGAGCCAGTAGCAGCCGGCCGGTACGCCGATGAGGTCGGCGACGGTCAGGTAGACCTCCACCGGCACCGGCGCTCCCGCCGGGACGGCATCGCTGCCGACCCCGGTACGGGTGCGGGCCAGCCGCGCCCACAGTGCGAGGCCGTCGACCCGCGAGGCGACCGGGCGGAAGATGCCGGGGCCGGAATCACGGCTCCGCAGCACCTGTGCCAGGTCCGGGTCCGGGACCTCGGTCGCGGGCAGGGCCAGCGGCTCGCGGCCCGACCCGACGGCCACGGCGGGCCGGACGGGCGGGGCCGGCTCGGCGGCGGCGAAGCCCGCGGTGTCGGTGCGGAAGGAGGCGCGGTTGACGGCCGTGAGCCTCGGGCAGGCCCGCGCCACCGCGAGCCCGCTGCGGACTACCTGCGGCTCGATCGGGTCGACGGTCGCGGACAGGGCCGCCGCCGTCTCCGTCTCCGTGCGGCGGGGGTCTCCGGCGCCCGCACCGGCGAGGTGGAGGGGCAGCACCACGAGGGCCGGCTCCTCGTCGGGGTCGAGTCCGAGCAGCTTGTTGACCGGCTCGTCGAGGAACTGGTGGTGCACCCGGGCCCGCAGTCCCATGGCCCGCGCGACCAGGTCGAGGTTGCCGGTGAGCAGCCCGGCCTCCTGGGTGCACAGCCGGTAGGCGTAGTCGCGGTAGATGTAGGCGGCCTTGGCGAACAGTCCGGAGAGCACGAACACGGCCTCCGGCGGCGCGCCGGCGGTTCCGGTCGCCCTGGCCAGCAGCGGCCGGTGGTCCCCCTCGCGCAGCAGCACCAGCGCGTGGTGCGGGGCGTCGTAGTGGTAGACGCCGTCGGCCAGGCACACGTACAGCTGGACGGCGAACAGGCAGCGGGCGGAGGCGACCATCCGGTGGTAGGGCCAGGTCCCGTTGGTGTCGAACTCCTGCCGGGAGATGCCGTAGCCGTAGCGCAGCAGCGTCGACAGCGCCGGGTCGTCGAGCGCCTCGACCGCGCCGAGCACCCCGGGCACCCGGGTGGTCAGGGGGCGTCGGGGCAGACCCCGGTAGATCTTGAACTTCAACGGCTCGTCCGGGTTGGCGTACTCGGACTGCCGGGTCTCCATCGCCTCGGCGAGGTCCTCCAGGCTGACCCGCAGGAACTCCCGCCCCACGCCGGCCTCCTGCGCGGCCGCGGCCCCCTCGGTCATGGTCTCCTCGTCACTCACGGTCGGATCGGTCACGGCCGGATCGGTCACGGCCGCGTCGCTCACGGGAAGGGATGCGGGTGCGGGTTGCGCACCTCGGGCAGCCGGGGCAGTCCGGTCACCCGCCGGGCCGCGTGCCCGAAGGTCATCGGCACCGAGCCCGGTGCCAGCACCTTGACGCATCTGAATCCTCCCGCTGTGTGTTCCATGGAGGTGGTGTCGACGGCGACGACGTCCATCCCGGCCGCCGCGAAGCGCCGGACGGCCTCGTCGAGGTCCGCGCCGATGTCGGTGTGGCTCGGCCACCGCCAGCGTTCGAGCCCCTGCTGCCAGGTCGACGTGACCGGGTCGTCGAGCAGGAAGGCGTACCGGTCGAACGAGCCCGGATCGGCCGCGCAGAGCAGGTGGTCGGCCATCGACACGACCTCGTCCGGGTGCTCGGCCAGGTGCCGGGCCCGCTCGCCCCACCCCGGGTCGAGCGCGAGGACGCCCACGTACTCGACGGTCTGGCTCAGTTCGTGCAGCGCGGCCAGGATCGCCTCCGCCGGGCTCAGTCCGCTGCCGCCGGTCGACACCGCCCTCGGCCGTCCGGTGCCGCTGACGTCCTCGGCGAGCGTCCAGAACGACGGGATCCCGTGCTCCCGGGTGCTGTCGAGGACGTGCACCCGGTAGCCCTGGCGCTCGATCCGCTCGGCCACCAGCGGGATCCGGCGGTCGGGCACCGTGGCGAGGTCGATCCGGGGCAGCGGCGTCCGCCCGTACCAGGCCATCAGGAAGGCGTCGCGTTCGGCGACTTCGAGGATCCCGTGCAGCACGGCCTCCTCGTAGCAGCCCCCGAGCGCGTTGCCGCTGGAGATCTCACTGGCGAACCTGCGCTCCCCGGCGGGCAGCGGCAGGCGGTAGTGGACGAAGCCCTGCGGCACCAGCACCGGTCGGCCTCGGCCGAAGGAGTAGCCCCACACCCAGTCGGTCTCCGCGTCCTCGGTGAACCTCCGGTACGGGAAGTCCGGGAGCTGGAACCGCTCCTCGGGGTACAGGCCGAGCGTGCGGGGGTCGATCGCGGCCTCGGCCACGTCGGCGTAGCCGGCCCGGACCCCGGTCCGCTTGGCGGGCGCGTACGCGGCCAGCCGTTCCAGCGACTCCGCCACCGCGATGGACCACGCGGAGGCGAAGTCGCGGGTGCGGCCGTAGCCGGCCGGTTCCGTGGCGGTGGCGCCGGGCACGGCCAGGACGGCCCCGGTGAACGGGAACGCGTGCTCGGTGTACGAGGTGACCGAGGGGACCAGGCCGCTCCGCTCGTCCACGTAGGCCGCCCGGAGCGCCTCCCGGTCCAGCGGGCGGACCCGGCTGGACCCGGGTGACGGCTTGGGCCGCACCTCGCGGACGGGTTTCGCGCCCTGCTCGGTGTCGGCCACCGGCACCGAACAGGCCGGGCAGTGCGGATCGTCGAGGAAGGCGTGCCGGGACAGCGCCAGCGTGGCGGTGTCGACGGTCCGGAACCGCCGCGCCCCGGAGTGCGCCGAGGCCAGCCCGGCGACGGTATCGGCCAGGAAGCTCGGCAGCTCCCGGTCGGGCGCCCCGACGGCCGCTCCGGCGGCCAGCTCGGCGGCCTGTTCGGCGGAGGCCGCCGCGGTGCGTCGGGTGCGCAGGCACTCCGGGCAGCCCGGTGCCCACGGCCCGACGACCACCTGTCGCGGTTCGCGGAGCACCTGCGGCGGTTCGAGCAGCGCCTGCGGCTGGTCAGCCATGGAGGACCACGGCGCGCACCACGAACGGACACGCGCCGGCCACGGCGGCGTCGTGGTCCAGCGGGACGGCGACCACCCGGCCGCCCTCCCGGGTCAGCCCGGCCACGGCCTCCTCCAGCGTCACCGAGCGGGGCGCCGCGGCCCGCTCCGGCGCGGCGGTTGCGCGCAGGTGCGGGGGCAGCTCGGGCACGGGTGCCGGCGCGTAGGCGGGCTGCTCGGTGGCCCGGGCCTGGTAGGCGAGCAGCGTCCGCTCCAGGCCCTGTTCCAGTGCCGCGGCGACGTCCAGGTCGCTCACGTGGGCGACCGTGCCCGCCGGGGTGGTGAAGGCGAAGGTGGGCAGCCCGAGCAGACCGGACAGGTCGTGGACCTCGAAGGACTCCTCGACGATCGCCAGCAGCTTCCGGTAGCGCTCGGCGCGCGGGGTGAGCTCGGCCGTGTCCAGGTCCAGCAGGGGCAGCGGTCCGGTCGCGGTCGACAGGGCCGCGACCACCGCGTCGTTGGCAGCGGCCACCACGGCGGCGCGCACGGCGGCGGCCCAGTCGTCGCCGGAGGCCACGGTCCGCGCGGGGAAGACCTGCGCGGCGTCCACCGCGACCGGCTCGCCGGTCAGCACGTCCAGGCCGTGCAGCCGGTCGCCCTTGCGGGCGTCGACCATGACGGCCGCGTAGCGCTCGAACGCCCGCCGGACGGCGCGTTGGCGCGACTCGACCACGGTCTCGCCGCAGCCGTGGACGGCGAACGGGCCGCCGGCCAGGCCGACCGGGTCCGAGACCACGACCTCGCTGACGAACAGCGGCAGTTGCTCGTGGTCGCGCTCGGTGACCTCGGCGAGGACGCCGGTCCGGGGGTCGACGAAGTCGACCGCGCGCCGGGCCAGTTCCTCGTCGCCGACGGGCGCCGCGGTCGTCAGGGCGGCCAGCCGGGCCGGGTCGTCCGGCACCACGGGCCGGGCGAGCGGGTGCGGCAGGAACGCGTGCTTCGAGGTCTCCAGGCTCTCCAGGTCGAACCGGACCAGGTGGTCGGACCGCCGGCCGGCGTCGGCACCGGTGCCACCGTCGTTGCCGGGGCCCCCGTCGATGCCGGTGAGCTGGCGGAACGCCGCGAAACAGAGCTGGTTGGCGACCAGCGCGACGGTGGGGCCGCGCAGGAACCCGCTCGGGGCCACCTCCGGGTGGTCCCGCAGATCCGCGCCGACCAGGTCGGGTGCGAGCGCGGACAGTCGACGCCACGCGGACTCCCAGGCGGTGGGATCACCGTTCCCCGCGATCACCGGGCCGATCCACGCCTCGTCCCCCGCCACGACGGTCTGGGCGAACGCGGCACCCGCGGCGACCGCGGCCCCGGGGAGCCGGCGGGCACGCTCGACCATGGGTCGGTCGGCGACGTGCAGCACCATGGTGGCGTCGGCGGCCAGCAGGTCGAGGCGCTCGACGTCCGCCTCCAGGTCGACGATCCGCTGCTCCGGGTCCAGCGCCCGGGACGCCTCCAGGTGCTCCTGGACGCGGTCGCGGTCGAACGGCGACTCACCGAACGGAGCGAGCGGGACGGTCCGCACACCCGCGCGCAGCTGGGAGTTGGCCAGCGCCTGCAGCAGCGGGCCGGAGCCGGTCAGCACCACGGGGCCGTCGCGGTAGGTCTCGAAGCGCAGTTCGGGTGAGTCGGTGAAGTACTCGATGAAGGAGATGTTGGCCGCGTAGGTGGCGGCCAGCTCGCCGGACAGGGTGTGCGGACGGTCGTCCAGCACGTTCTTGACGTACCCCTTGGCGAGCAGCAGCATGATCATCTTCGCCACCGCGGCACGGCTGGACTCCGGTACGACGGCGCACAGTTCGCCGAGCGTCCTGGTGCCGTCCAGCATCGGCGCGATCCGCTGGACGAACTCGTAGGTCGAGGCGCCCTTCAGAATCGACCCGCCCAGGTTGCTGCGGATGTACGCACCCTCCGGAACGCGCATGACGTAGACGTCCCCGCGCAGTCGTGGCCGTACCCGCTCGACATCGACTCCCATGACCACCGCTTCTTCACTCACTCATTGATGACTGGCCAGCAGGAAGGACCGAGAGCCACCCGGTCCTCTTTGATGAACACGCACCGGCTAGAGCACATGTGCCAGGAGATCAGCACCGGATCAGGTGCAGGAGCAGCACGGGCAACAGCAGCAGCAGCTGCTCGCCCCGCCGGACGCGGACAGCTCGGTCAGGCCGTAGCCGGCGGTCACCGAAGCGGGGACCACCTCGCCCAGGTCCACCAGCTCGAAGGCGCTCTCGTCCAGCACCAGGTCGAAGTCCTCCATGTCGTTCACCTCCTTTCCCGTCGTCGGGCCGGTGCGACCCCACCCACATCGGGAGCCGGCACCGGCGGTCAGAGTGCTTTCACCTCCGGCAGCACCTGGTCGCAGAAGAGCTCCAGGGTCTGCCGAGCTTCGGGGAGCGGCATCGCGCCGAAATCGATCTGCCAGAGGATCTGGTCGACGCCGCCGATGTGGTCGTTGAAAGCACGGATGCGGTCGATGACGGTGGCCGGAGATCCGACTATCGCGCCGCCTTCGGTGTAGAGCTTTTCGGGCCGCAGATTGCGCAACATCCAGCCGAATCCGGAATAGCCGCGATAGGCGGAGGATTCCCGCCGGTCCCACGGGTTCACGGCCTCCGCCCACACGTCCAGATAGCGCCGCAGATAGGTCTCGGCGATCTCGGTCGCGCGCTCGTCGGTCTCCGCGACCACCAGGGGCAGGCTGGCCGCGACCCGGGGCCGCAGCCCGGAGCCGCCGTGCGCCGCCCGGAAGGCGTCGCGGTAGAGGGTCAGCTGGGCGCGGAACTCGTGGGGCGAGATCATCGGCGTGATCAGGAGCCCCAGCCCTTCGGTGCCCAGCCAGGTGAAGCTCTCCGGCGTGCGCACCGCGGCCCCCCACATCGGCGGGTGCGGCTGCTGGGTGGGCCGGGGCAGTCCGGTCACGTCGCGGTAGGAGAAGAACGGCGTCTCCTCGCTGACCTTCTCCTCGGTCCAGATCCGCCGGACCGCCCGGATGGTCTCGCGGTACCGGTCGACGCTCTCGTCCATGTCGACGCCCAGCGCGTCGAACTCGTCCGGCAGGTACGCCCGGGCGAATCCCACGTCGAGCCGGCCGCCGCTGATCGCGTCCACCTGCGCGGCCTCCGCCGCCAGCTGGATCGGGTGGTGGAAGACCGGGAGGACGCAGCCGGTGATGAGCCTGACCGAGCTCGTCCGGGCGGCGACCGCGGAGAGGAAACCCAGCGGGCTGGGGCAGTAGCCGCCGTAGTGGTGGAGGTAGTGCTCGGTCATCTTCACCGAATCCAGACCGCCCGCCTCCGCCCGGACCGACAACTCCAGCGCGTCGCTGAAATAGTCCTGCGGAGATTTCGTCTCCGGCGTGCAGTCCGGAAGAAATGAAAGCCCGAAGCGCACCGATACCACACTCCCTTTAACAGCCGGATTTCCACCGGATGAATCTCGGGGGTTCGTCACCCGAGCACTCCGGGCCCAGTCGGCACGCCACCGGGTGTTTCGCCGCTGACGCTACATCGGGCCATCAGGACCGTCAATAACGACCGGCATTCCGGGCCGTAACTCAAATTAAGCTCAAATCTTCCCGGTATCCCCGGAGATACCTACGGTCCTGGGAGTGCGTTATTGACGCCGGTGCAATGCGCTGGAAATGTTGGCAGCCGCCGGCATCCCGTACAGCCGGGCATTGCGCCGGGGCGGACGACGGCGGAGACGGAACCCGGGCGATGTCGCGCATGCGGGTGTCACGGCGCTGTGAGCGATCACGAGGAGCGTGCGCGAGGCGCCGCGGCCACGTGCGAACTGTCCGAGCTTGCCCTACTTCGCCGGGAAGTGCAGTCATGACCTCCACCATCGACTCCCACCACGTCACCGACGGCGCGGCCGACGCCGGCCGGCGGCCGGCACCGGTGCCCGAGCGGCGGAAGACCGTCCAGCTCGTCGAGTTCACCGCGATGCAGGGGGTCCGGTACAGCGTCACCCTCGGGTACCTCAAGGCGACGGCGACCGCCGACCCCGCCCTCGACGCGGCCTGCGACTTCCGGATCAGCGTGCGCGAGCAGAGCGGTGGCGAGCAGGCCACCAAGGAACTTCTCGACACCTGGGACGAGCCGTTCGCCGTCGCTCTCACCGTGTTCTTCTGGAACCGCGCCCAGTCCCTGGAGCTGGCCCGCCAGGTCAAGGAGCGCTGGCCGGACTGCCGCGTCGTGGTCGGGGGCAACGACGTCAGCTACCAGCAGGAGCCGCTGTTCGCCGAGGCGCCCTGGCTGGACGTGCTGGTGCACGGTGAGGGCGAACTGCGCTTCCGCGACCTGCTGCACGCCTTCCTGACCGACGGGGACCTCGCCGCGATCCCCGGCATCAGCCACTGGCGGGACGGAACCGTCGTCACCAATCCGGACGCGGACCGCATCACCGACCTCGACCAGGTCGTCTCGCCGATCCTCACCCCGGTGTACTCCGACGAGGAGATCACCGGCTCGTCCATGATCGTCTACGAGACCAACCGGGGCTGCCCCTACGGGTGCGCGTTCTGCTACTGGGGCGGGGCGACCAACTCCAAGGTCCGCCAGTTCGACCTGGAGCGGATCTTCGCCGAACTGGACCGGCTGATCCGGCTGATGCCCCAGGACGCCACGCTGTTCATCGCGGACGCCAACTTCGGCATCCTCGGCCGCGACCGGCAGATCGCCGAGCACATCGTGGAGCTCAGCCGGCGCCACGGGAAGCGGCTGATCGTCAGCACCAACTGGGCGAAGAACGGCAACGAGCGCATCGTGGAGATCGCGAGCATGCTGCACGCCGCCGAGCTGACCGGCGCGATCACGCTCTCCGCGCAGTCCTTCGACGCGAACGTGCTCAAGATCGCCAACCGCGCCAACATCCGCACCGACCACTACCGCCGGCTGCTGGCCCGCTTCCGCGAACTCGACGTGCCCACCTACACCGACCTGATCTGGGGCCTGCCCGGCGAAACCTTCGACTCCTACCTCGACGGGATCGAGGAGGTGCTGACCGCGGGCGGATCCCCGGTGATCTACCCACTGCTGCTGCTGAACAACACCGACTACTCGCGCGAGGCCTTCAAGGACGAGCAGGGGCTGCGGACCCGCTGGATGCCCGCCGACATCACCAATCCCGAACTCATCGCCGACGTGGTCGTCGAGCACGGCTCGATGACCGCCGAGGAGTGGGTGCGGGGCATGGAGTTCCGGGTCTCCATGACGCTGTTCCAGAAGATCCTGCTGCGCTGCGCGCTCCGGGTGCTCCACACGACTACCGGCGTCCGCATGGTCGAACTGTGCCGGCAGCTGTGGTCGTTCCTCCTGGACGACTGCGCCGACCCGTTCCTGCGCGCCGTCGCCCGCGACGTCGCCGCCGTCTACCGGGACCCGTCCAGCCTGGACATGGGACTGCTGAGGACGGTCATCGGCGACCAGGTCGTCGTACCCGAGGAGGTGCACTACCAGGCGCTGCTGTGCCGCGCGGTGCGCTCCGAACGCGCCACCGCGGACCTGCTCGGCGCGGCCGTCGACCACCTGTCCACCTGGCTGGCCGACTCCGGCTTCGAGGTCGACCGCGTGCTGGTCGACAGCGCGTTGAGCCTCGACATCGCGGCGACGACGATCCTGCGCGCCAGCCTGCGCGGCGACCTCGCCGAGGCCTCGTTCGCCGTCCCGCGCCGGGGCTGGGAGCTGCTCGTCGAGGCCGGCGACGTGCCGTCGAGCCTCGACGCCGGCGGGCAGGGGGACGTCGTCCGCGGCACGGTGTGGGCGCCGCCGCGCTGGGTCGACTACCCGATCAGCGTCTACGCGCTGTCCATCTGGCACGGCACCGGGCGACCCTTGTACGACCTGCTGTTCGCGCTCCCGGACGGGCTCCCGGACGGCCTGCCGGACGGGCTGCCCGCAGCCGCGTGACCGCTCTGCGGTGACCGGAGTTCGTCACTTCCCGGTAAGGGCCCGCGGGATTGACAGCCCTTCACTGACACGAACATGATGGTCACATCACGTGCATCACGCACCTTGCGCACATCACGCGCATCACACGCATCACGCACAACTTGGGGCACCCGCACCCCGCCCGAGGCCGCCGCCGTGCCCCGTGAACGTTGGGGGATCATGACCACCGAACACCCCGTCCAGTGCTCCGACATACGCCGTTCGATTCTCGACCAGATCACCGACAAGTGGTCGATGACGGTCCTGGCGGTCCTTGACGAGCCCAGGCGGTTCAACGAGATCAAACGCCGCGTCGACGGCGTCACCCAGCGGGTCCTGACCCAGACCCTGCGCCGGCTGGAGCGCAACGGGATGATCATGCGCCAGGTCCTGCCGACCTCTCCGGTCGGAGTCGAGTACTCCCTCACTCCGCTCGGCGTGTCCCTGCGGGAGCCGTTCAACCGCTTGTGCGCCTGGACCGCCGCCAATTCGGAGGAGATCCGGGCGCACCAACTGGAGTACGACCGGCGCGCGCACCACTTCCTGGACCAGAAGGCCACCGTGCCACGACAGTTGGAGGAGGCGGAACACGCCTGACGCAGCGTGCGGCGTGGTGCCCTGCCCACCGGCGGACGGCGCCGCGACGGCGGGGCGAGGTGCCGGGCGCCCGCCTCCGGCATAGCGTGACCCACGGCGCCCCGCTCACCCCGGGCGGCGGTGCGCGAGACCGCAACCCCGGCTCCCTGGAGGTCGACTCATGCGCGCGGTGACCTACGACTCGTACGCCCCGGACAACTCCCGGCTCGAGTACGGCGAGGTGCCCGACCCGAAGGTCGGCCCCGGCCAGGTACTGATCGAGGTCCGGGCGGCCTCCGTCAACCCGGTCGACTGGAAGGTCATGGCGGGCGGCCTGGACGGCATGATGGACACGGTCTTCCCCGTCATCCCCGGCTGGGACGTGGCCGGGGTGGTCACCCGCACCGGCCCGGACACCCCCGAGTTCTCCCCCGGGGACGAGGTGATGGCCTACGCCCGCAAGGACGCGGTGCAGGCCGGCACCTTCGCCGAGTACGTCGCGGTCGCCGCACCCGCGGTGGCGCGCAAGCCCGCCGGGCTCGACTGGGCGCAGGCGGCCGGGCTGCCGCTGGCCGGGCTCACCGCCCTGCGCAGCCTGGACCGGCTCGCGGTCGGCCCCGCCGACGTGCTCCTGGTGCACGGCGCCGCGGGCGGCGTGGGCAGCCTCGCGGTGCAGCTCGGCCGCGACCGCGGGGCCCGGGTGATCGGCACCGCCTCGGAGCGCAACCACGCGTACCTGCGCGAGCTGGGCGCCGAACCGGTGGCGTACGGCGACGGCCTGGTCGAGCGGGTGCGCGCGCTGGTGCCCGGCGGTGCGACGGCCGTCGCGGACTTCGTCGGCGGCCAGCTGGACACCACCCTGGCCGTGCTCGCCGACGGCGGGCGGCACGTCTCGATCGCCGACCCGGGAGTGACGCAGCACGGCGGCCACTGGATCTGGGTGCGCCCGGACGGCGCGAAGCTCGCCGAACTCGCCGCGGCGGTCGACCGCGGCGCGCTCACCGTGGAGGTCGCCGGGACCTTCCCGCTGGAGCGGACGGGCGAGGCCTTCGACGCCAGCCGCACCGGGCGCACCCGCGGAAAGCTGGTCGTCGTGCCGTGACCCCCGCCCGCCGCGGCCGGGAGCACGGGCCGCGGGGGCCCGGCCCATCCTGGTGCGGAGCGCCGGCCTCACCCGTCCGGCGTACCCGGGCGCCCGGACGGAGGCACGCGTGGAGACGGCCGCCGCGCCGGGCGCGCACCGTCGACCCGCCGCAACCGCCCCGCCCCTGCCGGACGACAGGATGGCTTGCCGATGCGCATCGCGCTGTTCATCACCTGCTTCAACGACACCATGTTCCCCGGGACCGGCCGCGCCGTGCTGACCGTCCTCGAACGGCTCGGCCACACCGTGGAGTTCCCACCGGAGCAGACCTGCTGCGGGCAGCTGCACCTCAACACCGGCTACCGTGCGGACGCCGTCCCGCTGACGGCCCGGTTCACCCGCACCTTCGCCGACTACGACGCGGTGGTCACCCCGTCCGCGTCCTGCGCCGGGCTGGTCCGGGAGCACCACCCCGCTCTCGCCGAGCGGTACGGCACCCCGGATCTGCACCGACAGGCCACCGAACTGGCGCCCCGGGTCCACGAGTTCACCGAGTTCCTGACCGACGTCCTCGACGTCGAGGACGTCGGTGCCCGATTCCCGCACCGCGTCACCTACCACCCCACCTGCCACTCCTTGCGCGGACTGCGGCTCGGCGACCGACCGCAGCGGCTGCTGCGCGCCGTCGAGGGGCTCGACCTGGTCGAACTCCCGGCCGCCGACTCCTGCTGCGGCTTCGGCGGCACCTTCGCCGTCAAGAACGCCGCGACCTCCGGCGCGATGCTCGCCGACAAGGTCGGGGCGGTGCGGGAGACGGGAGCCGAGGTGCTGTGCACCGTCGACAACTCCTGTCTGATGCACATCGGCGGCGGGCTGTCCCGGCAGGCCGCCGGGGTGCGGACCATGCACCTGGCCGAGATCCTGGCCGCGACCGAAGGCGGACGCCCGTGACCGCCCCCGGCGACCGCGGAGTGGTCTGGCTGGGCTCGCCGTCCTTCCCCGACGCCGCCCGCGAGGCCCTCGCGAACGCCCGGCAGCGGGCCAACCTGAAACACGCCACGACCGTCATCCGCGACAAACGCCTCGCCGTCGCCTCGGAGTTGGACGACTGGGAGGAGCTGCGCACCGCCGCCGACGCGATCAAGACCCGGACGCTGCGCCATCTCGACCACCATCTGGTGCGGTTGGAGGAGTCGGTCACCGCGGCCGGCGGGACCGTCCACTGGGCCGCCGACGCCGCCGAGGCCAACCGGATCGTCACCGAACTGGTCCGGGCCACCGGCGGCAGTGACGAGGAAAAGCTTGAGGTCGTCAAGGTCAAGTCCATGGCGACCCAGGAGATCGGCCTCAACGAGGCGCTGGCCGAGGCCGGCATCACCGCCTACGAGACCGACCTCGCCGAGCTCATCGTCCAGCTCGGCGACGACCGGCCCTCGCACATCCTCGTCCCGGCGATCCACCGCAACCGGACCGAGGTCCGGGACCTGTTCGCCGAGCGGATGGGCGCGTGGGGGCAGCCGGCCCCCGAGGGGCTGAGCGACGAGCCCGCCGAACTCGCCGAGGCCGCCCGCCGGCACCTGCGGGAGAAGTTCCTGCGTGCCAAGGTCGCCGTCTCCGGCGCCAACTTCGCCGTCGCCGACACCGGCACCGTCGTCGTGGTGGAGTCCGAGGGCAACGGCCGGATGTGCCTCACCCTGCCCGAGACCCTGATCACCGTGATGGGCATCGAGAAGGTCGTCCCCACCTGGGCGGACCTGGAGGTGTTCCTCCAACTGCTCCCGCGCTCCTCCACCGGCGAGCGGATGAACCCGTACACCTCCACCTGGAGCGGCACCACGGAGGCCGACGGCCCGCAGGACTTCCATCTCGTCCTGCTCGACAACGGCCGCACCGACACCCTGGCCGACACCGTTGGCCGGCAGGCCCTGGCCTGCATCCGCTGCTCCGCCTGCCTCAACGTCTGCCCGGTCTTCGAGCGGACGGGCGGGCACGCCTACGGCTCGGTCTACCCCGGGCCGATCGGCGCCGTGCTCACCCCGCAGCTCGTCGGTGTCCGCAGTGACATCAAAAGCAGTGCGGCCTCCCTTCCCTTCGCCTCCACCCTGTGCGGGGCCTGCTACGACGCCTGCCCGGTGAAGATCGACATCCCGAAGCTGCTGGTGCACCTGCGGGCCGAGGTCGTCGAGGCCGAGCGCGGAGCCGGCGGCCTGCCCACCGGTGAGGCGCTGGCGATGAAGGCGGCCGCCGCCGTCCTCGGCTCCCCCGCACTGCTGGGCGCCGCCCAGAAGGCGGCCTCGCTCGGCGGCCGGGCGCTGGCCCGCAACGGCCGGATCGGCCGGCTGCCCGGCCCGTTCAGCGGCTGGTCCGCCGACCGGGACACCCCTGCGCCGCCCGCCGAGTCGTTCCGCGCCTGGTGGCGCAAGAACCGGGAGGGAAAGTGACGACCACCCGAGAGGCCGTGCTCGGACGCATCCGCGCCGCGCTCGCCGACGTCCCCACGGACGAGGGCCCGCAGGACGTGCCCGTCCCGCGCGACTACCGGCGCGGTCACACCGCCGACGGCCAGGACCTGGTGGCCCTGTTCGCCGAGCGGGTCGCCGACTACCGCGCCACCGTCACCCGGACTGCCCCGGCCGGGCTGCCCGGGGCGATCGCCGCCGCCCTCACCGCGCGCGGCGCTACCCGCCTGGCGGTGCCCGACGGCTTCCCGGACGACCTCCTGCCGTCCGGCGGCTGGGAGTGGCACCGGGAGCCGCTGGACGTCCCCGCGCTGGACGCCCTCGACGGCGCCGTCACGCTGGCCGCCGTCGGCATCGCCGTCACCGGCACCGTCGTCCTGGACACCGGCCCGGGGCAGGGCCGGCGCGCCCTGACCCTCGTCCCCGACTACCACCTGTGCGTGGTCCGGGCCGAGCAGATCGTCGACGACGTCCCCGGGGCGCTCGCCCGCCTCGACCCGCACCTGCCGCTGACCTTCATCTCCGGCCCGTCCGCGACCAGCGACATCGAACTCACCCGGGTCGAAGGCGTGCACGGGCCCCGGACCCTGGTCGTGATCATCGTCGACGACCTGGAGGTCCACCGCAGGATCGTGCCCGGCTCGAACAACGCCGGGCACTCCTGGCAACCTCCCGGAGGTCAACACTGACGTGCCGTCGGGCCCGGGCGGATCCGCTCGGGCCCCCTCGGCTCAGGCGCCGACCAGCGCCTTCTCCTCGACCGGGAATCCCGGAGCCGCCGGGGCGGCGTCCTTCCGCATCCCCTTGAGCAGGACGACCACCGCCGTGGTGACCACCGTGCCCGCCGCGACCGCGAGCAGGTACAGGAACGGGCTGCCGATCAGCGGCAGCACCCAGATCCCGCCGTGCGGCGCGCGCAGGGTGGAGCCGAAGGCCATCACCAGGCCGCCGGCCGTCATGCTGCCGACGATGTTCGCCGGGATGACCCGCAGCGGGTCCGCCGCGGCGAACGGGATCGCGCCCTCGGTGATGAACGAGGCGCCGAGCACCCAGGCCGCCTTGCCGTTCTCCCGCTCCTCGGGGGTGAACAGCCTGCGCCGGACGACGGTGGCCAGGGCCATGCCCAGCGGCGGGGTCATGCCGGCGGCCATCACCGCGGCCATCACCTTGAGGCTGCCGGCGTCCGGGGTGGTGCCCGCGGTGGTGAGCGCACCGGCCGCGAAGGTGTAGGCGACCTTGTTGAGCGGGCCGCCCATGTCGAAGGCCATCATCGCGCCGAGCAGCACGCCGAGCAGGATCGCGTTGGAGCCGGAGAGGCCGTTCAGCCAGTCGGTCAGGCCGTTCATCGCCGAGGCGATCGGCGAGCCGACCAGCACGAACATCAGGAAGCCGACCGCCGCCACCGACAGCAGCGGGATCACCACCACCGGCATGATGCCCCTGATCGCGCGCGGCACGTTCCAGCGGATCATCCACAGCACCAGGAAGCCCGCGGCCAGGCCGGAGACGATGCCGCCGAGGAAGCCCGCACCGACCGCCACCGAGACGGCGCCGCCCGCGATGCCGGCGGCCAGGGCCGCCCGGTCCGCGATCCCCCAGGCGATGTACCCGGAGAGGATCGGGACGAGGAAACCGAAGGAGGTCTTGCCGGTCTGGAACAGCATCGCCGCCCAGCTGTGCGAGGAGGTCCAGTCGAAGTGGCCCAGCACGGACGGCGCGGAGGCGATCTGGTACCCGCCGACGGCGAAGGCGAGGGCGATCAGCAGACCGCCCGCCGCGACGAACGGGATCATGTAACTGACGCCCGTCATCAGGTACTTGCGCAGCCGCTGGGCCCAGTGCTCGCCGGTCGGCGCGCTCGCCGCGGTGACCGGGGCGGCACTCGCTCCGCTGCCGGCCTCGGCGACCAGCCCGGCAGCCTGCGCGATCAGGTCGTCGGCGCGGTTGACGCCGGCCTTCACACCCACGTCGACGGTCGGCTTGCCGGCGAAGCGCGCGCGGTCCCGGACCTCGACGTCATGGGCGAGGATCACGGCGTCGGCGGCCGCGATCACCTCGGGGGCCAGCACCGTCGTCCCGGCCGACCCCTGGGTCTCGACCTGGATCTGCACGCCCGCCCGGGCGGCGGCCAGTTCGAGGGCCTTGGCGGCCATGTAGGTGTGGGCGATGCCGGTCGGGCAGGAGGTCACCGCGACGAGCCGCAGCCCGCCGCCGGCGACGTCCGCCTCCGGGGCGGCGGCCGTCTCCGGATCGACCGCCGCAACGGGAGCGGCAGCCGGTGCCTCCTCCCCGTTGACCAGGGCCGCGACCGCGGCCGGGCTCTCGGCCTCGCGCAGGGCGCCGGTGAACGCCGGGTCCATCAGCCGACCGGCCAGCGCGGCGAGGATCCGCAGGTGGGTGTCGTCCGCGCCGGCGGGTGCCGCGATCATGAAGACCAGGTCGGCGGGCCGACCGTCCGCGGCGTCGAAGTCCACGCCCCTGGTGCTCCGGCCGAAGGCCAGGCTGGGCCGCGTGACGTGGGGTGATCTGCAGTGCGGGATGCCGATCCCGTCGCCCATCCCGGTGGGGGCCTGGGCCTCGCGGGCGGCCACGTCGGCGAGGAAGCCGTCGAGGTCGGTCACCCGGCCCTCGGCGACCAGGCGCTGGGCGAGGGAGCGCAGCGCCTCGCTCTTGTCCGCGGGGGCGAGGTGGAGGTCAACGAGTGCGGGTGTGATCAGTCCGCTGGTGTCGCTCATCGTGTCGGTCCTTCGACTGGTGCCTGACAGTGTTCCCTTGCCCCCGGGAATGTCCGCCGTGCCCGTCCCACACGGTCCGGCGGGGTGCCTCCGGCAGGAGGCGGTGCTCAGCCGCGGAGCGGCCGTTCGAGCGGGAGGTCCGCCGTCACGACCACGGCGGCCGGGTCCAGATCGGCCGGGGTCGGCATGACGCTCCCCGGCAGTTGTACGGCGGCGGCGCCGTGCGCCAGGGCCGCCGCCAGTGCCTCAGGGCCGGTGCCGCCGGCTCCGAGGAAGCCCGCGAGCGAGGCGTCGCCCGCTCCCACGTCGCTGCGGACGGCGGCGACCGGCGCGCTGCCGTACCAGCTGCCCTCCTCGGCGATCAGCAGCATCCCGTCCGCACCGAGGCTGGCGAGGACCTGCTGGGCGCCGCGCTCGCGCAGTTGCCCCGCTGCCGCCACGGCGTCGCCGACGGTGGCGACCGGGCGGCCCACGGCCTCGGCGAGTTCCTCGCGGTTCGGCTTGACCACGTCGGGGCGGGCCGGGAGCGCGGCGAGCAGTGCGGGGCCGGAGGTGTCCAGGGCGATCCGGGCGCCGCCCGAGTGCACCTGCGCGACCAGGTCCGCGTACCACCCGGGCCGGAGGCCGCGCGGCAGACTGCCGCAGCAGGCCAGCCAGTCGACGCCGTCGCCGGTGCCCCGTCCGGCCTGCTGGGTGTCGCGGACGAGGGCGAGCAGTGCGGCCGACTCGGCGGCGCTGAGCTCGGGGCCGACCGCGTTGATCTTCGTGAGGCCGCCGCCGTCCTCGGCGATCGAGACGTTGATCCGGGTGTCGCCCGCGATGGTGACCGCCGCGACGTCGATGCCCTGGCGGCGCAGCAGGTCGCGGAGCAGTCCGCCGGACGGGCCGCCGAGCGGCAGGACCGCCGTCGTCCGGTGGCCCGCGGCGGTGAGCGCACGGGAGACGTTGACGCCCTTGCCGCCGGGGTCGAGCCGGTCCTGCCCGGCCCGGTTGACCTCGCCCACGGCGAGCGTTCCCAGCTCGTAGGTGCGGTCGAGACTGGGGTTGGGGGTGATGGTGACGATCATGCGCGGATGACTTCCGGTCCGTGGTTCTCGATCTGGGCGGTCTGCTCGTCGGTCAGTCCGGTGTCCGTGACCAGCACGTCGACCTGCTCCAGCGAGCCGAACCGGGCGAAGTGGCGGGCGCCGTACTTGGAGGAGTCGGCCACCAGGACGACGCGTCGCGCACCGGCGAGCATGGCCCGCTTGACGGCGGCCTCGGCGAGGTCGGGCGTCGACAGTGCGCCCTCCGGGGAGAAGCCGTTGGTGGCGACCACCGCGACGTCCGCGTGGACGTCGGCCAGGTCGCGCAGCGCCCAGGCGTCGACGGCGGCCTGGGTGCGGTGGCGCAGCCGCCCGCCGACGAGGTGCAGGGCGAGCGAAGGGTGGTCGGCCAGCCGGGCCGCGACCGGGAGGGCGTTGGTGACGACGGTGAGGGCGCAGTCCAGGGGCAGCAGTCCGGCCAGCCGGGAGACGGTCGTCCCGGCGTCCAGGATCACGCTGCCCTCGGTGGGCAGCAGGGCCAGCGCCGCCCTGGCGATGCGCTCCTTCTCGGCGGCGGCCGTGGAGTCCCGTTCGGCCAGGCCGGGTTCCAGGTGCAGGGCACCGACGGGCAGTGCGCCGCCGTGCACCCGGTGCAGCAGGCCGGCCTTGTCCAGGGCGCTCAGGTCACGCCGGATGGTCTCCTGGGTGACACCGAAGTCCTCGGCCAAGGTCGGCACGTCCACCCGGCCCCGCTCCTGGGCGAGGTGGAGGATCTGTTGCTGCCGCTCGGGTGCGTACATGTGGGATTGGGTCCGTTTCATGTCCGTTTACGCCTGGTGAAGCCCGACCATACGCGCTTCGGACGGAAATGCAAGGGGCCGCTCCGCCTCTCGCCGTCTCTCGTCGCCTCTCGTCGCCTCCCGTTCGGTCCGTGACGTACGCCCGAATGTGTTGACATCTGCTCGCAACCGGGCGTAGAACCAACCGAAACAACACGCCAACGGGCGTGAAACCAAAGACCGCCTGGCCCCCGCGACCGCCCCCGTACCGCGGGGGGCCGGGCACCACCGGGCCCGGATCCCACCCGGGCCGACCGTCGTCCCCTCCTTCTCCCCCTCTCCCCAAGGACTCCCATGCACTCGACCCAGGTCACCGTCGGCTCCAGCAGCGGCCTGCACGCCCGCCCGGCGTCACTGTTCGTCCAGGCCGCCACCGCCCGGCAGCCGGTCAAGGTCACCGTCGGACGCCCGGGCCAGACCCCCGTCGACGCCCGCAGCCTGCTCTCGGTGCTCGCCCTGGCCGCCCGCTCCGGCGACGTCCTGGAGCTCACCGCCTCCGGCGACGGGGCCGAGGACGCCCTCCGGGCTCTCGCCGACCTGCTCGCCTCCGACCTCGACGCGGCGGCCTGACCGCCCCCGCCGGAAGGTGCCCGCCCGGCGCCGGGCGGGCACCGGGCCGGGCTCCCCCGTGAGCCCTGCGGCCCCGGCCCAGCGGCACCGGCCCAGCGGCACCGGCCCTGCGCCTACTTGACCTCGACCCGTCCGACCGGGTCGGGGCCGGTTGCCAGCGCCTCGCACGCGGCCTGCCAGGCCCCGTCACCCGGCGCGAGCCGGCTGCGGAGGTAGGCGGCGGTGAGCCGTCCGAGGGCAGCGACCCGCCCGGGATTCTCGTCGGTGGTCTCGGCGGCGTCGTACCCGGCGATCCCGCCGAGTCCGTGCCCCGCGTCGAACAGGGTGAGCAGGTCCTTGGGGCCGGGGGCGAGGGTGTAGGGGTCGGCGTGCCAGTCCGGTCCCATGTCGGTGAAGTGCCGCGAGTCGTCCTTGTCGCCCGCGACGACCAGCGCGGGAGCGGTCATGGTGGAGAAGTCGACGGATCCGATGACGGGCCACTGCTCGGCCATCGGCCCGTTGAAGACGTCGCCGCCCCTGCCGGGCGCGGCGAGCAGGACGCCCGCCTTGATCCGCGGTTCGGCCAGCTGCACCACGTTCCCGGTGACGGGGTCGTTGAGTCCGGCGCCCAGCAGGAGGGCCACTGTGAAGCCGCCGAGCGAGTGCCCGGCGAGGGCGACCTTGGTGCGGTCGATCCGTCCCGCGAGCTGCGGCACGGTGCGCTCGATCTGGTCGAGCCGGTCGAGGACGTGGGTCATGTCCTCGGCGCGGGAGCGCCAGAAGTCCGGTGCGCCGGGGGCGTCGGCGACCAGGTGGCTCAGCGTCCGGGAGGTGAGGTGGGTGGGCTGGATGACGACGAAGCCCTGCTCCGCCCAGGCGTTGGCGAGCGGCGCGTAGCCGTGCAGCGAGGACAGGTGGTGCGAGGGGCCGTGGCCGTGGGAGAGCAGGATGACGGGCAGGCCGCTTCCGGTCCCGGGCGCGGAGACGCGCACCTGGAGGTCCACCGGCCGCCCGGGCACGGACAGGACCACCGGGCTGTACGACAGGACCGGGACGGGTGCGGTGCGGGTGGTTGCGCTCATGCTGAGCAGTGCTCCTTCTGCGATGGGCGTCGCCCTGCGACGGGTGTAGCCCTGCGATGGGTGTCGCCGCGGTCGGCCCAGGCCGGGCGGCGGCAGGCAGGCAGGCAGGGGTTCAGGGGCGCCCCGCTTCGGCTAAGCTGAAGCGGAACGCTGTCCCACTTACTATCCGGAACATGGTTCCGTTTTGTCAACGGATACTGGAGGAAGAGTCGTGCCCGGCGAGGACCCCACGGGAAGGACGTCGGCCCGGAGCAAGCGGGCCGACGCGATGCGCAATCAGCAGGCGCTGCTCGCGGCCGCGGCCGAGGTGTTCGTGACCTCGGGCGTCGACGCACCGATCCGCCGGATCGCGGCCGAGGCCGGCGTCGGAACGGGAACGATCTACCGGCACTTCCCGACCCGGGCCGATCTCATCACGGCCGTCTACCGCCACCAGATCGAGGAGTGCGCACAGGCCGGCCCGCGACTGCTGGCAGCCGCCGACTCCCCGTTCGACGCGCTCCGCCGGTGGATCGACCTGTTCGTCGACTTCCTGGTCACCAAACACGGGCTGGCCGACGCGATGCAGTCGGACAGCACCGGCTTCGCCGCCCTGCACGGCCTCTTCCTCGATCGCCTGCTGCCGGTCTGCGCGCAGCTGCTCGACGCCGCGGTCGAGGCCGGTGAGATCAGGGCGGGCACCCGGCCCTTCGAGCTGATGCGCGGCATCGGCAACCTGTGCATCGGAGGCAGCGGCCCGCAGTACGACCCACGGCGCCTGATCGACCTGCTCCTGCACGGGTTGCAGCACCCCCGGCCGGCGTGACGCCGACGGCGACCGGGCGACCGGGCGACCGGGCGGTCGGATCGCCTCCGGAACGGAGCAAGCCGACACTCCCGCCCCGAACGGTTCACCGCCTGCCCGCATTCCACCCCGTCAGTTCATGGACCATCACCGGTCGGCCGAACTGATTCACGGACTGTTCACGACAAAACCGGAACTCGCCCCCGCCCGTGGCCGTCGGAATTCATGACGGTTCGACACATCCCACGGGCAGGGAAAGGAACGGCAATGTCCTTGGTCAGGAGGGTGATCGGCGCCGCCGCCGTGGCCCTCGTGGCCGTGTTGGGGCTGGTGGTGCTGTCCCAGTCCGCATCCGCCCTCACCCGCGAGGAACGCTGCCCCCGAATGGTCGCGGAGGCGAAGCTCGCCGAGGAGGCGGTGGCTCCCAAGTGCCCGCCGGGGCTCGGCTGGACGCGTCCGCGGAGCGTCGAAGTCCCCTCGTGCCAGCGGGAGTTGCACCCGGCCCTCGCCGACGAGGCGTCCACCGGGGACGACCCGTCGGCGACCCGCGCCTCCGACCCGCCGCACGGGGCGCGCAGACAGCCCAGAGCCGCCGTCCTCCAGGTGTTCCGCTGCTGATCGGTCCCGACCGCGCACGCACGCTCGACGACGGTGGCGACACTCCCCACGGGTGACCCACCGCCCCACGTTCCGGCAGTCCACGACGGCCCGCGGCAGTGCTTCCGCCTGCCCGCGCCGCCGCGATCCGCGCTGCCCCCGTACCGAGCGAGCGGCACGGTCCCGAAGTCACCGTTCCCACAGGACTTCCGAAGGGCCCGAGGCACGACATGCAAGGATTCATCGACCACGCCCGCACCTTCCGCCGCCGCGCCGCGCAGGAGGCCGACGCCTTCGGGCGGCTGGCGGCGGGCCAGAGCCCGCAGGCACTGTTCATCACCTGCTCCGACTCCCGCATCATCCCCTCCGCCGTCACCGGCGCCCGGCCCGGGGACCTCTTCGAGCTGCGGACCGCCGGCAACATCGTCCCGCCGCACCGCCCGTCCGCCCCCTCGGCCGAGGCCGCGACCATCGAGTACGCGGTCGAGGTCCTGGGGGTCGCCGACATCGTGGTCTGCGGCCACTCCCACTGCGGCGCCGTGGGCGCCGTCGTCCGGGGCGAGGACCTCACCGGGGTGCCCGCCGTACGCGACTGGCTGGCCGACGGCACCGAACTGACACCCGCCGGGGAGCCCAGCCACGACCTGGCCGCCCCGGTGCAGCGGCACGTGCTGGACCAGCTGGCGAGGCTGCGCACCCACCCGAGCGTCGCCCGCCGGGCCGACCAGGGCCGGCTGGGCCTGCACGGCTGGTTCTACGAGGTCCACACCGGCGCGGTGCTCAGCCACCGCCCCGGCAGCGACGTCTTCCTGCCGCTGTGACCCGGCGGCCCGCCCCACCGCCGCCCACCACGCCATCGCCGGCCGCCCCGCGGCCGGCCACACCACAGCCGACCACGCCGCGGCCGACCACCCCCGGACTCCCACCGATGAGGGCTCCCATGCGCTTTCCCACGCTCAAATACGACCTGACCGCCTCGCTCGTCGTCTTCCTGGTCGCCCTCCCGCTGTGCGTCGGCGTCGCCGTCGCCTCGGGCGTGCCCGCCGAACTCGGCCTGATCACCGGCATCGTCGGCGGCCTGGTCACCGGCATGCTCCCCGGCAGCAGCCTCCAGGTCAGCGGCCCGGCCGCCGGACTGACCGTGCTGGTCGCCGAGACCGTGCAACGGTTCGGCCTGCCGGCCCTCGGCCTCGTGGTCGCCGCCACCGGCCTGCTCCAGCTGCTGCTGGGCGCGCTGCGCTGGGGCCGGTGGTTCCGCGCGATCTCCGTCGCCGTGGTGGAGGGCATGCTGGCCGGCATCGGCCTGGTCATCATCGCCGGCCAGCTCTACGCGATGGCCGACCGGCCGGCGCCCGCGAGCGGGGTCGACAAGCTCCTGGGCCTTCCCGGCCTGCTCGCCCGGCTCGTCTCCTCGCCCGCCGCCGGCTACTCCTTCGTGATCGGCGCCGGCACCATCGCGGTGATCCTGTTGTGGCAGCGGCTGCCCGCCCGGGTGCGGGTCGTCCCCGGCGCACTGGTGGCCGTGCTGCTCGCCACCGGCACCGTCTGGCTGCTCGACCGCCCGGTGAAGAAGGTCGAGGTCCAGGGCCTCCTGGACGCCGTCCAGCCACCAGGCAGCGGGGTGTTCGAGCAGCTCACCCCGGCGCTCGTCGTGACGGTCGTGGCCTTCACCCTCGTCGCCTCGGCCGAGAGCCTGTTCAGCGCGGCGGCCGTCGACCGGCTGCACGACGGACCGCGCACCGACTACGACAAGGAGCTGATGGCGCAGGGCGCGGGCAACGCGCTCTGCGGCGCCCTCGGCGCCCTGCCGATGACCGCGGTCATCGTCCGCAGCGCCGCCAACGTCCAGGCCGGTGCCCGGACCAAGGCGTCCCGCGTGCTGCACGGCGTGTGGCTGCTGCTCTTCGCCGCGCTGCTCCCCGCGGCCCTCGGCGTCATCCCCGTCGCCGCGCTGGCCGGGGTGCTGGTGCACGCCGGGTTCAAGCTGCTGCCGTTCAAGCAGTTCGGGCCGCTGTGGCGCGAGCACCGGGCGGAGGCGCTCGTCCTCGCGGCCACCGCCGTGGCCATCGTCACGGTCAACATGTTCGAGGGCGTGCTGATCGGCCTGGGCCTGTCGGTCGTCAAGTCGGCCTGGGAGACCTCCCGGCTGCACGTCGACACCGAGGAGCGGCCCGGCGGCCTGCTCCGGGTCCGGCTGACCGGCAACGCCACCTTCCTCCGGCTGCCCAAGCTCCTGGACGCCCTGGAGGCGCTGCCCGCCGACCGCGTCGTGGAGCTGGACCTCTCCGGGCTCCGGCACCTCGACCACGCCTGCCAGTCCGCGCTGACCACCTGGACCGAGCGCCACAACGCCCGGGCCCCGGAGGACGTGCGGCTGATCCCCGCGCTGGCCGGTCCGGCCTGACCCTGACCCCGTCCCGCGGAACGCGCGTCGCCGCACCGGAACTCCGGTGCGGCGACGCGTCGTTCGACGCGTTCGCCGTGCTCCGTGCTCCGCGCTTCGTTATCCGTGCTCCGCGTCAGGCCACCGGCGCGCCGGTGCCCGCGATCACCTCGGGCCGCAGCAGGGCGGCGAGCCGCTCGGCCGGGAGCAGCCCCTTCTCCAGGACGAGTTCGGCCACGCCCCGGCCGCTGGCCAGCGCCTCCTTGGCGATGTCGGTGGCGGCCGTGTACCCGATGTGCGGGTTGAGGGCGGTCACCAGGCCGATGGAGTTCTCGACCGTCGCGCGCAGCACCTCGGTGTTGGCGGTGATGCCGACGACGCACCGCTCGGCGAGGGTGAGGCAGGCGGCCCGCAGATGGGTGATCGACTCCGAGAGCGAGTGCAGGATGATCGGCTCGAAGGCGTTGAGCTGGAGCTGCCCGGCCTCGGCGGCCATCGTGACGGCGACGTCGTTGCCGATCACCTCGAAGGCGACCTGGTTGACGACCTCGGGGATCACCGGGTTCACCTTGCCCGGCATGATGCTCGAACCGGCCTGCACCGGCGGCAGGTTGATCTCGCCGAGGCCCGCGCGCGGCCCCGAGGACAGCAGGCGCAGGTCGTTGCAGCTCTTCGAGAGCTTGACGGCGACGCGCTTGAGCACCCCGGACATCTGGACGAACGCCCCGCAGTCCTGGGTGGCCTCGACCAGGTTCGCCGCCGTGACGAGGGGCAGCCCGGTGAGGTCCGCGAGGTGGCGGCGCGCGGACTCGGCGTACCCGGCGGGGGCGTTGAGGCCGGTGCCGATCGCGGTGGCACCGAGGTTGATCTCCAGGATCAGCTCGACGGCCTCCCCGAGCCGGCTGCGGTCCTCGTCGAGCATCACCGCGAACGTCGAGAACTCCTGCCCGAGCGTCATCGGCACGGCGTCCTGCAGCTGGGTGCGGCCCATCTTCAGCACGTCGCGGAACTCGACGGCCTTGCGGGCGAAGGCGTCCTGGAGCACGGCCATCGCGTCGAGCAGGCCGCGCACGGCGAAGACGGTCGCGATCCGGACGGCCGTCGGGTAGACGTCGTTGGTGGACTGGCCCAGGTTGACGTGCTCGTTGGGGTGCAGGTGCCGGTACTCCCCCTTGGCGTGCCCCAGCAGTTCCAGCGCCCGGTTGGCGATGACCTCGTTGGCGTTCATGTTGGTCGAGGTCCCGGCGCCGCCCTGGATGACGTCCACGACGAACTGCTCGTGCAGCCCGCCGCCCCGGATCTCACGGCAGGCGGCGACGATCGCGGCGGCCTTCGCGGGCTCCAACAGGCCGAGTTCCTCGTTGGCGAGGGCGGCGGCCTCCTTGACGGCGGCGAGGGCGTCGATCAGGTGCGGGTAGGTGGAGATGGGCGTGCCCGTGATCGGGAAGTTCTCGGTGGCGCGCAGCGTGTGGACGCCCCAGTAGGCGTCGGCGGGGACGTCGCGGTCTCCGAGCAGGTCGTGTTCGCTGCGGGTGGCGGCGGTCATGGGGGTCGCGGCGATCGTGGGTATGGCGGCGGTCATGGGTGTGCGGTCCTCTTCCTTCGTGGAACGGTGGATCGGGTCAGACGGGGGCGGGCAGCGCCGACGGGTCGAGCGCCGCCACCGGCCGGACGCCGCCGACGAGCCTGCCGCCACCGGTCGTCGGCGCCCCCGCGAACGCGGTGAGCAGCCGCGGCTCGACCCCCGCCAGGGCCAGCGCGGCCGCCGCCACCGGGACGCGCGCCCGGTTCGCCCCGTCGGCGATCTTCACGGCCACGGCGCGGCCGTCCGGCAGCGCGGCGATCTGCACACCCTCGAAGCCGTCCTTGGCCAGCAGTCCGGGCACGGCGCGCATCAGCGCGGCCGTGTCCCGGCCCGCGCCGGAGGCCATCTCCGGGTGCCCGCGCAGCGCGTCCGCCACCCGGGACTCGGGGGTCCCCGGCGCGCCGGTGGCGATGCGGGCGGCGGCGCGGGCGAGGCCGTGCAGCGAGACGGCGAACAGCGGGGTGCCGCAGCCGTCGACGCTGACCCGCGCGATGCGTTGGCCGGTGAACTCCTCGACGACCCCGGCGATCAGCCGCTGGAGCGGGTGGGCCGGGTCGTCGTAGTCGGCCGACGACCAGCCGTTGAGCCTGCAGAGGTAGAGCATCGCGGCGTGCTTGCCCGAACAGTTCTGGGCGAGCCGGGAGGCCGGGCGGCCCTCCCGGATCCAGGTGTCGCGGACAGCCGGGTCGTACGGCAGGTCCGGGACGTTGCGCAGGTCGTCCTCGGAGAGGCCGGCGAGCTCCAGGATCCGCCGGGCACCGGCGAGGTGGCGCTCCTCACCGGAGTGGCTGCCCATCGCGAGGGAGAGCAGTTCGCCGTCGAGCGGCAGGCCCGCCCGGACCATGGCGACGGCCTGGAGCGGCTTGAGGGCCGATCGCGGGTAGCAGGCGGCTTCGACGTCGCCGAGCCGGAACCGGACCTCGCCGTTGCCGCCGCCGTCCTCACCGAGGACGACGACGGAACCGTAGTGGACGCCCTCGACCACTTCGCCACGGATCACGTGGGCGACGGGCTCGTGGCGGGGCTCGCGGATCGCGGGGGCGTCCGCGAGGGGACTGTTGAACATGAGACGTGCCTCGATCGGTGGTGGTTGTGCCGGCGGCCTGCGGGAGCCCGGCGTGTGGGATCCCTCGGGCCGCCGGCGGGTTCAGTCGCCGGCCCCGGCGGCGACACGGGCGATCCGGCCGCGGATCGCGTACCAGCCCGCAACCAGCGCCCCGGCGATCAGCGGCAGGCACAGCACGGTGGTGCGCCCGGCGCCGCCGTCGGCGTACATCAGGACCAGGACGGAGACGAGGAAGGCCAGCGTCACGAGCTCGGTCCACGGCGAGCCGGGGAGGCGGTAGCCGGGCCGGGTCAGTTCGCCGGCCCGGGTCTTCCGCCAGAAGAGGAGGTGGCAGACCATGATCATGCCCCAGGTGGCGAGGATGCCGATCGCCGCGAAGTTCAGCACGATCTCGAACGCGTCGGCGGGGACCACGAAGTTGAGGCCGACGCCGAGCACGCACATGCCGCTGGTCAGCAGGATGCCGCCGTACGGCACCTGGGTGCGGCTCATCCGGGCGGTGAACCGGGGGGCCGAGCCGCTCACGGCCATGGAGCGCAGGATGCGGCCGGTGGAGTAGAGGCCAGAGTTGAGCGAGGACATGGCCGCGGTGAGGACGACCAGGTTCATCACGCTGCCGGCCGCCGGGACGCCGATGTGGGACAGCACGGTCACGAACGGGCTCTGGCCGGAGCTGTACCTGTTCCAGGGCAGCAGCATCGACAGCAGGACGACCGAGCCGACGTAGAACAGGCCCACCCGCCACATGATCGAGTTGATCGCCTTCGGCATGATCTTCTCGGGATTCTCGGTCTCCCCTGCCGTGACGCCGACGAGTTCCACCGAGGCGTAGGCGAAGACGACTCCTTGGATGATCAGCAGCATCGGCATCAGGCCGTTGGGGAAGATCCCGCCGTTGTCGGTGATCAGGGACGGGCCGGGGACGGCGCCGTCGACCGGGTGCCGGGTGACCAGCAGGAAGATCGCGATGCCCATGAAGACCAGCAGCGCGCCGACCTTGACGATGGCGAACCAGAACTCCAGTTCACCGAAGATCCGCACCGAGATGAGGTTCACCGTCAGCACCGCGGCCAGGGCCACCAGCGCGATCACCCACTGCGGGATGTCGGAGAACAGGTGCCAGTAGTGGGTGTAGGTGGCGACGGCGGTGATGTCGGCGATACCCGTGGTCGCCCAGTTGAGGAAGTACATCCAGCCCGCGGTGTACGCGCCCTTCTCCCCCAGGAACTCCCGGGCGTACGACACGAAGGCGCCGGAGGACGGGCGGTACAGGACGAGTTCGCCGAGCGCGCGCACGACCAGGAAGGCGAAGGCGCCGCAGACGGCGTAGGCGACGAACAGGGAGGGCCCGGCGTCGGCGAGCCGACCGCCCGCGCCGAGGAACAGGCCGGTGCCGATGGCGCCGCCGATGGCGATCATGTTGACGTGCCGGGGCTTCAAGGACTTGCTGTAACCGGCGTCACCGGCGTCGACGTGACGGGTCGTGGAGGTGGTGGGGGCGGTGAGGTTCGTGGGGCTCTCAGGGCTTGTGGGGGCAGTCGGGATAGTGGAGGTGGTGGGGGTCGTGCGGCGCTTCTCGTCGTCGAGGAACTGCTCGCTCACGCCTCGGCTCTGCCTTCCGTGGGGGTCTCCGTGCGTCCTGGGTGCACGATGTGGGTGAGGGTCGCCTCGACGCGGTGGAGGTGGTGCGACATCGCCGCGACCGCGTCGGGCTCGGAACCGTCGACCAGCGCCTCGACGATCGCCCGGTGCTCGCAGTTGGACTGCTCGCGGCGATCGCCCAGCTCGTTGAGGAAGGCCGACTGACGCGCCAGTGCGTCGCGGATCTCCTCGATGACCCGGCGGAAGACCGGGTTGCGGGAGGCCTCGGCCACCGCCAGGTGGAAGACCGTGTCCAGCGCGACCCATGCGGTGGTGTCGGTCTCCCGGTCCATCCGGTCGAGCAGGTGGGCCAGCTGGTCCAGGTCCTCCGGGGTCCGGCGCAGCGCCGCGTACCCGGCGACCGGGATCTCGACGTGCCGACGCACCTCCAGCAGGTCGCTGGCCGCGTAGTCGCCGAAGGTCGGGTCGTCGACCGTGTTCGCCACGACGAAGGTGCCCTTGCCGGTCTTCGAGACGGTCAGGCCCATGGTCTGGAGCGCCCGGAGCGCCTCCCGCAGCACGGGCCGGCTGACCTCCAGCGTGCGGCACAGCTCCGCTTCGGAGGGGAGCTTGTCCCCCACGGCGTACTCGCCGCGCTCGATGGCGCCGCGCAGGTGGCCGAACACCGCTTCCATCGCGCTCACGCGTCGGGGGACCGATCCGGCTGTCTGGCTGTCTGACAGGTTCACAGGACGATCCTGGGCCGACGGGGCGGACGGTGTCAAGACATCGGGAGCGCTCACCTCAGAGACCGCATGAGGGACCGCTTGAGAACGTCCACGGGCCCGTCGGTGCCCGACGGCTCACCCGCCGGGCACCTCGGGGCCCGAGGTCAGCGGGCGATCGGCAGGACGGACGTGGGCTCACTGACCGCCAGCGGCTCCCCGGCCGGGCTCAGGAGGCCGGTCGACGGGTCGCGGTGGAAGACCGTGACCGTGTCCGAGCGCTGATTGGCGCAGAACAGCAGCCGGCCGTCCGGTGTGAGCGCGATGTCGCGCGGCCAAGTCCCGCCGCAGGGCACGGTGGTGAGCAGCTCCACGGACGCGCCGTCCTCGTGCAGGGCGTACACCGAGATCGCGTCGTCGCCGCGGTTGGTCGTGTAGAGGAAACGGCCGTCGCCCGACACGCGGACCGCGGCGGCGGAGTTGGCGTTCGGCGCACCCGGATCCCGTCGGGTCTCGACCTCGGCGACCGGGTCGAGGCGGCCGGAGAGCGCGTCCCAGGTGCAGACGGTGAGGGTGGAGGAGAGTTCGTTCAGGACGTAGGCGTACCGGGCCGACGGGTGGAACACCAGGTGCCGGGGGCCACGGCCCGACGGCAGTTGCACCGTCCGGTGGGCGCTGAGCGGGCCGTCGTCCGGATCGAAGGCGTAGACGTACACCCGGTCGGTGCCGAGATCGGTGCACAGCAGGAAGCGCCCGTCCGGCGAGGGGGCCGCCATGTGGGCGTGCGGGGAGGTGAGCCGGTCCCCGGAGGCCTCCCGGCCCGGGTGCCGGACGGTCTGCACCGGCTCGGCGGTGGCGACCGCGCCGTCGGCACCGGTCGCGACGACCGAGAGGACGCCGTCGCCGTAGTGGGCCGCGAAGACGTGCGACCCGCTGGGGTGGACCGCGAGGTGGCAGGGGCCCGCACCGCCGCTGACGGCGTCGGCGACCACGGCACCAGCAGCGACAGCGGCACCGGTCTCGGCACCGGTATCCACCCGCACCGAGACGATCCGTCCGACCGCCTGTTCCAGGACGGCGTGGACGACCGCGCGCGTCGGGTCGACCGCCGCGTAGGAGGGGTGGTCCAGCGGGAGTGTGCGGACGGGACTCATGGCGCCGGTTCCGTCGTAACCGACCGTGCACAACCCCGCTCCGGGAACGTCGGCCGGGGCGGCACTGCCGATGACCAGCAGTCCGCCGGGCGACGTGGTCGGAGGATGGTTCACGAAAGACCTGCTCTCTGCTCTCCGGGTGGCGCGCGATCCGCGACGCCGGTCTCACCCGGCATCGGCCGTACGGGATCGGCCGTACGCGCTCGCGCCGGGCTGTCGAGGTGGTCACCCCACGAGCGGGCGGACCCGTCGATCGTCCCGGTGGCACCGGGCCGTGAGGTGGGGGGTGGGGTGAGGGGGGGCGGGAAGTGCCGAAGTCTATCCGGCGGCCGAGCGCGCGGGAACCGGCATCGGGCGGGTGGTACGGCGCGGCAACTGCGCCTCCCGGTCGGCCGTTTGACGACCACCCGGGAAGGCCCGGCACCGGCCCCGTTCCGCTGCTACGACCGGGCCGCCCGAGCCGGTGACGCCCCTGCTCCCAGCGCTTGTGATGATGGGCTCGTCAACCCGGATCGTCCGCATCACCGCAGGTGAACGGCCGTGTGCTGACCGTCGAGGTGATCGGTCGGGCGCGGACGGACAGTCCCGGCGTTGACACGGCTGCGCTCGGCCGCCGACGCGCCCCCGGCCCCGGCTCCCCGACGAGCGGACCGGCAGGTGCGTACCCCCACGCGCCCTGAGCAGCCGGTCCCGCCCACCCCGGCCCCTTGGAGCGCTCCCCCATGTCCCTGCTCGCCTACTTCGCCCCCACACTCGCCCCGACCCCGACCCCGACCCCGACCCCGGCCCCCGCCCCGGCCGGCGGGCCCCTCGGCACACCCCCCGCGCCGATCCGCCCGGCCGCTCCGGCACCCCGACTGACCAGCACCGTCGCCAAGGAGTACGTCCACCGGGCCTGCCACGCCGAGGTCTTCATCACCGGCAGCGAGCCGCTCGGCGACACCGCGTTCACCGTCACCGCCCAGTGGCCGCGGGCGCACACCTTCTTCAGCACCCCGGACGGGACCAGGTACGACCCGATGCTCGCCGCCGAAACGGTTCGCCAAGCCGGGCTCTACCTCGCCCACACCCGGTACGGCGTCCCGCTCGACCACAGGTTCCTGATGTGGAACCTCGACTACACCGCCCGCGCCCGCCGGCTGTCCATCGGGGAGACACCCACCGACCTCACCATCGAGGCCAGACTCCTCCCGCGCCCTCGGCGCACCCGCAGCACGGTCGACTTCACCTTCACCGCGACCGTCCGCCGCGGCCCCCACCTGGCCGCGACCGGCGAGGCCCGCTTCACCACCGTGCCGGACTCCACCTACCGCCGGCTGCGCGGCGCCCGCCCCGTGAGCAGCCCGATACCGGTCGCAACCGAGGCAGGGTCCGGCCGCCCCCTGCCGCCCGCCCTGGTCGGGCGGGTCCGGCCCTGCGACGTCGTGCTGACCCCGACCGACACCCCCGGCACCTGGCTCCTCACCCCCGACCTCCGGCACCCGATCCTCTTCGACCACGCCGGCGACCACATCCCCGGCATGGTGCTGCTGGAGGCCGCCCGCCAGGCCGCCAACGCCCTCGGCGCCCCGGCCACCATCGCCCCGACCGCCGCGGCCACCGCCTTCCACCGCTACGCCGAACACGACGCGCCCACCACCGTCACCGCCCGGCACACCCCCGGCGAGGAGCCGGACACCGTCACCACCACGGTGACCGGACACCAGCACGGCGAGCCGGTCTTCACCACGGTCCTCACCGGCCGACCCGACCGGGGCTGACCCGCACGCCCCCGTGCGGGCCCGTCCGGCCCCGGGTCGGACGGGCCCGCACCGCTGACTGACGGTCCGTCATGTCCCTTGATCAGGAAGCACTCCCGAGTCGGCCGAGCGAGCGGTCGGGGAGGACGAGGAGGAAGAGCAGGGCCGCGCCGCCGAACATGAACAGCGCGAGGTGGTGCAGTCCGGCCGTGGTGGCGCCGTGCGGGAAGAAGGCCGCGTTCGCGGCCGAGGCGGCCATCGCCCCGAGGTACATGAAGGTCCGCAGCAGCCCGGCCGCGGAGGCGATGGCGGCCGGGTCGGCCTGGTGGTAGAGCGCGGTCTGGTTGCCGAGGCCGATCAGCCCCTGCGGGATGCCCGCCAGCACCCCGACGGCGATCAGCAGCACCGGCGGACTCGCCGACCCCGCCGTCAACAGGGCCGCGCAGGCGGCCATCTGGACCGCCGCGCCGACCACCAGCTTGCCCCGCACCGCCGCACGGCGACCGGTCGCACCGGAGACCGCGAGGGCGGTCAGCGAGAGCGGCAGCAGCACCAGCCCGGCGGAGGCGGCGCTCAGGCCGCGCCCCTGCTCCAGCCACTGGGTGTAGCCGTAGAGGAAGGCGTAACCCGCCGTGCAGCCGAGCACCTGGCGCAGATAGGTGGCGACCAACGGACGGTTGCCAGCCAGGGCCCGCAGGTCGATGAACGGGCTGCGGGCCCTGGTCTCCCGGAGCACGAATCCGACGCCGGCCAGGACCGCGAGCACCGGCAGGTACCAGCGCTCCGCCCCGGGCCGCATCACGAACAGCATCAGTGCCAGCAGGAGGACGGCGAACAGCGCGATCCCGGACCGGTCCAGCCGCCCCCCGCCGTCCCGGCCGTCCCGCCGCGGCCCGGCGACGGGCAGCCGGGCGGACCCGAGCACCAGACAGGCCAGCGACAGCGGGACGTTGACCGCGAAGATCGTCCGCCAGCCGCCCAGCCCGATCAGCAGGCCGCCGAGCGTCGGCCCGATCACGGCGATGGTCTGGTTGGCGACGGCGAGCACCGTCAGCACCCCGGTGGGGCTGGTCCGCCCGGTCCGCCCGGTCCGCTCGGCCTCGCTGCGGGTGAGGTACATCGCGGCCGGGTACGCGGCGGAGGTGCCGATCCCGAGCAGCACCCGGGCGACGACCAGCAGCCCGAGCGTGGGCGCCAGCACACCGACCAGTCCCGCCAGGCCGACCAGCGCCGTCCCGGCCAGGTAGAGCCGGCGCGGCCCGTAGCTGTCCACCAGCCGGCCGATCACCGGCTGGCCGACGGCAGTGGCGAGGTAGAGCCCGCTCACCAGCCAGGCCGTCTCGGCGGGCGGCGCACCGAAGGCGGTGCCGACGGGCACCAGGGCCACCGCGATCATCGAGGAGTTGATCGGGTTGAGCACCGAACCCAGCACCATCGGGGCGAGCAGCCGACGGTTGAACCCGTCCCCGGGCCCGGGCCCAGCCGGCCCGTCGGCTCCGGTCGGGGCCAGCGGGGCCGGGACGGACGAGGCGGGGACGGACTGGGCCGGGATGGACGGGGCCGCTGCCCGGTCCGCGCCCTGGCGTCGGGAGCGCAGCCGCGCCAGCAGCGTCGACGGGCCGGTCATGGCTGGTTCAGCCGGCTCGGTCGGCTCAGCCGACTCGCCCGGTTGAGCCGGTCCAGCAGGGGCAGCGCCGCCAGCACGGTGGCGCGCTCGGCCTCGCTGAACTCCTCTCCCAGGGCCCTGGCCAGCCACTCCTCACGGGCCCGGCGGCTGTCCGCGATCCACTCCAGCCCGGTCGCGCTGAGGTCCACCACCTGGCGGCGCCCGTCCTCGGGGTCGGGGCGGCGGGCGACCAGCCCGTGCGCCTCCAGCGCGGCCAGCGTGGCGGCCATCGACTGCGGCCGGACCCGCTCCGCAGCGGCCAGCGCGCTCGCGGCGGCCGGCCCGTCGGTGATCAGGCGGTTCAGCACCGCGGTCTGCGAGGGGGTGAGCCCGCTGGAACCCTGTCCCTTCTCCTGGAGGGTCCGGCGCAACCTGCTGAACACGGCCCGGAGCTCCCGGGCGGCCAGCGCGGCCGTGTCGGCATGGGACTCCGAGGCAGGCGGTGCCTCCGGAACGGCTGGGGCGGTTCGCTTCTCGGTCACCGCTCCACGGTAATTTCATCAGTCCAAACTGTCCAGCCTTGCTGTAGACCTACACCGCCAGGACGAACCGGACCCGGCACCACCGCCCACCCGGACGGTCCGGATAATGGCGTCATGATCGACAAGCAGCTCCGCGTCGTCCTCGCCGAGGACTCGGTGATCCTCCGCGAGGGGATGGTCGAGCTCCTGACCGCCCGTGGGTGCGCGGTGGTCGCCACCGCCGGCACGGCCCCCGAACTGGTCGCCGCCGTCACCGAGCACCGGCCCGACGTGGCCGTGGTGGACATCCGGATGCCGCCCACCCACACCGACGAGGGGATCCGGGCCGCGGTCGAGATCCGGGCCACCGCACCCGGGACCGGCATCCTGGTCTTCTCCCAGCACGTGGAGACCGCCTGGGCCGCCCGGCTGCTGGCCGGCGGCGCCGCGGGCATCGGCTACCTGCTCAAGGAACGGGTGGCCCGCACCGCCGAGTTCGTGGACGCCCTGCACCGGGTCGCGGCGGGCGGCACGGCGCTCGACCCGGAGATCGTCAACGGGCTGATGCACGGCGGGCGGCGCAACCGGGTGGACTCGCTCACCGCCCGCGAGCGCGAGGTACTGGAGCTGATGGCCCAGGGCCACTCCAACCGCTCGATCGCGGGACGGCTGGTGGTCTCCGAGCGAGCGGTGGAGAAGCACGTGGCCGCTGTGTTCACCAAGTTCGACCTGCCCGCAACGGACGCCGACAACCGCCGGGTCAAGGCCGTCCTGGCCTACCTCGCGGAGACCGGGGCCTGAGCGGCCCGGCCCCCTGCCCGTCCGGGGCGACACGGCCCAACGGCCTCACAGCCTGCTCGGCAGTTCCGCCGTGACCAGCGTCGGCCCACCGGGCGGGCTGTCCACCCGCAGCCTCCCGTCCACCGCCGCCAGGCGCTCGGCCAACCCCGTCAGCCCCGTCCCCGTACCGATCCCGGCGCCCCCGCGCCCGTCGTCGCGCACCGTCAGCCGGACCCGGCCGTCGACCGCGCTCGCCGTCAGGTCGACCGCCCGGGCGCCGCTGTGCTTGGCCACGTTGGTGAGCAGTTCGGCCGCGCAGAAGTACACCGCGCGCTCGATCACCTCCGCCGGCCGCTCCCGCAGGTCCAGCCGGAGCGTCACCGGCACCGGCGAGGTGGCGGTCAGTGCGGGCAGCGCCTCGGCCAGGCCGCCGTCCAGCGCCACCGGGTGGATGCCCCGGGTCAGCCGCCGCAGCCCGGTGATGGTGTCATCGGTCTGCCCACGCGCCCGGTCGACTAGGGCGCGCAGCCGCCCCAGGTCGGCACCGCTCCCGGCGTCGCTCCCGGCACCGGCACCGGCCCCGGACGCCGCCGCCCCACCGAAGGCCACTGCCCCGCCGGGCGCCGCCTCGCCGAGCGCGTCGTCCGCCAGCGAGAGGGTGATGGCGAGCGCGACCAACTGCGCCTGGGTGCCGTCGTGGAGGTCGCGTTCGAGCCGCCGCAGCCGGTCCGTGTTCTCGGCGAGCAGGGTGGCGCGGGCGTGCTCCAGCTCCCGCACCCGCTGCTGCGACCGCACCGGCCCGAGCAGCGCCCGGGCCAGCGCGCGATTGGCCCGGCTCAGGGCCCGCAGTACGGCCGGTACGGCGGCCAGCACCGCGAGCCCCACCGGCGGCCCGGCGACGTCCAGCCAGTCGACCGCTCGCGGCCCCGGCTCCAACAGCCGTACCCAGAGCGGGAAGCCCGCCAGCCACACCGAGCCGAGCGGCAGTCCGACCACGGCCAGGAAGCCGAGCGCGCCGAGCGGCAGCCGGAGGAGCAGGTAGAGCAGCGCCCGCCAGGCGACCGGGTCGGTCAGTACGACCCGCCCCCGGGCCAGCAGCCCCGAGGGGCGTGCCGACGCCGGTGGCGCGGCCACCCGTTCGCCCAGCAGCCGCCCGACCAGCCGCCGGTGCAGCCCGCCGATCCCGCGTGCCCCGACCAGGGCGGCCGCGACGAACGGCAGCCCCAGGACGGTGAGCGAGAGCAGGGCCCCCGCGTAGAGCACGGCGACCGCGTAGACGCCGCCCAGCACTCCGAGTGGCAGTCCGAGGAGGGCGAACGCCACCTCACCGCCCCGCACCGACAGTCCGCGCCGCCACCGAGTCACCACGTGCCCCACCGTTCACCGATCAACCGACCCCCAGCATCCCCCAGCCACCACCAGGTCCGCCGCTCGCCCGGACCCTCCGTCACCGCAGGCCACCTCACGGCCCGAGGCCGCCCCGAACCTCCTCTCACCTCCGCAGTCCTCATCCGCCCTCATCCCTCCTCAGCTGTCCAAGGCCGCCCGCAGCCGCCATCCTCCCGCTCACCCCCACTCACCCCCGCTCCCCGCCCACCTCCTCCACCGCGCGCCCGCCGATCGCCCAGAGCCCCGTGCCGACGATCCCCGGCACCGTCAGCACCGCCGCGCCCGCCACCACCCAGCCGCAGGCGGCTCCCGGCACCACCGGCAGCAGCGACCCGGTGACCGCCCGGCTGAACGCCCCGGTCGCCGCGGCCGCCACCGCCGCACCGAGCAGCACGCCCACCGCCGTGGTCAGGACGGCCTCGACGAGGAGCATCCGCAGCAGCTGCCGCCGCGTCGCCCCGACCAGCCGGAGCAGTGCGAACTCCCGCCGCCGGTCGGCGGTCAGCGCGACCAGGGTGTTGACCGTGGAGACCGCCGCGAAGCCGGCCAGCAGGCCGAGCTCCGCCTGCCGCAGCCAGACGTCGCTGGCCTTGGTGACGCTGGTCGTGGCCCCGGTCGCCAGCGCCGCCCGCTGCGCCGTGCCGGTCATGATCAACATGGTGGCCGAGAGCCCGACCAGCAGCGCGACCGGGACCACCGCCGAGGAGAGCCGGACGGCGTAGCCGCGCAGGTTGGCGTCCGCCAGCCAGCCGACCCGGGGCAGCAGCGCCCGGACCGGGGCACCGAGCACCGCCATCGGCGGCCGGGCCACCACCGGCCCCAGCAGGGCGACGGCGACCAGCAGCACCAGGGCACCGAGCAGGGCCGCCTGCCCCGCCTTGTCCAGTTCCCCGGCCGGTCGGGTGCCGGCCAGCCGCAGCAGCAGACCGCCGCCCGCCAACACCGCCCCGCCGATCAGCAGCCGCACCACGCCCGTCCACCGTTGCCCGACCGCGCTGTCGGTCAGCGCGGCCGCCGGGGCGGGCCGGGTGATCCGCCGGACCGTGAGCGCGGTGGCCGCCAGGCCGACCAGCAGCGCCACCGCGAGCGCGATCAGCACCGGCACCGGTGTCCCGGGTATCCGCAGCCCCGGTGCGGCCATCCCGCGCCGCTGCAGCGCGGTGAGAAAGGCCCGGGCGGCGAAGTGGCCCGCCGCACCGCCCGGAACGGCCGCCGCCAGCACCGTCGCCGTGACCTGGAGGCGCACCAGCCGCCGGATCTGGCGGGGCGTCGCCGCGACCGTGCGCAGCAGGGCGAGGTCGCGGTGCTGCTGACGGAGGGTGAACCCGAGCGCGTTCACCACCACGAACAGCGCGACCAGGACGGCGATCTCACCGAAGGCCCCCGCGATCACCAGCAGCCCGGGCCCGGCCACCGCCGCCCGCGCCACCGGGGCCGGCGCCGTGACCTGGGCGGCGACCAGGGAACCGAACAGCGTCACCGCCGCCACCGCCAGGAACAGCGCCGCCGCGAGCCCGGCGAAGGCCGCCGGCCGGCGCCTGATCTGACCGACCGCCAGGGTCGGCACGGAACCGCCACGCATCGCCCTCACCCGCCCAACCTGCTGAGCCGCTCGCCGACCTGCGCCGCCGTCGGCCGGTCCAGTTCGTCCACCAGCAGGCCGTCCGCCAGCAGCAGCACCCGGTCCGCGTAGCCGGCGGCCACCGGATCGTGGGTGACCATCACACACGTCCGCCCGTCCTCGTCCACGCCCGCGCGCAGCAGGTCCAGGACGTCGCGCCCGGTCGCCCGGTCCAGCGCGCCGGTGGGCTCGTCGGCGAACAGCACCTCGGGCCGGGCGGCCAGGGCGCGGGCGATGGCCACCCGCTGCTGCTGGCCGCCGGAGAGCCGGCCCGGCCGGTCCCGCTCCCGCCCGGCCAGCCCGACCCGGGCCAGCGCCTCCCGCACCCGGGCCCGCTCCGGCGGGTTCCCGGCCAGCCGCCCGGGCAGTTCGACGTTCTGCGCGACCGTCATCGCGGGCATCAGGTTGAAGGCCTGGAAGACGAACCCCACCCTGGTGCGCCGCAGCTCGGCGAGCCGCCGTTCGGGCAGGCCGGACACCTCCGTACCGCCCCAGCGGACGGTGCCCCGGGTGGGGCGGTCCATCCCGGCCAGGCAGTGCAGCAGGGTGGTCTTGCCGGAGCCCGAGGGCCCCATCACCGCCGTGAAGGTGCCCGGCGCGAAGGCCACGGACACCCCTCGCAGCGCCCGGACGGCGGCCGCGCCGCGCCCGTACTCGCGGTGCAGCCCCTCACCGCTGAGGGCCGCCCCCGTCACCTCGCCGTGCGCCGCCCGGTCGGCGGCTGTCGTGATCCCGTTCATGCCCCCAATCCTGGACATCCGGGACGACCGGGTCGATTGTGCTGGCACCCCAATCCGGGGTTCGGAAAACCGAACCCCGCAGGTGGTGCCAGGGGGTGTCTTGTGGCTCAGGTCGGATGAGCCCGCGGCGTCAGGGTGCGTGCATCGCAAGGCGGAGGAGGGAGTCCATGCAGCGCATTGGCGACCGACGACAACGCGGCGAGGTGCGTGCCCCGGCGTCGCACGCCCGGCCTGAGCCACAAGACACCCCCTACGTCCCCTCGGCCCCGCCGCGTGTCCGCCAGGCCCAGATCGCCTCCGCCCGGTGGTCGTAGCGGTACTCGTGCCAGGGGAGGGCCCCGACCCGGTCGACCGCCTCCGCCGCCCGCCGGTCGCCCCGCACCACGAGCCCGTACGCGCCGACCACCCGCGCCCGCTGGTCCTCCTCGTCCGACAGCGCGGCCAGGGCGTCGGCGACCTCGCCCGTCCGGTCGTCCGACGCGTCCGACTCCGCCAGGGCGCACCCGGCCGAGAGCCGCACCCGGGCGTCCTCGTCCCCGGCGAGCGCGAGCAGCACCGCCCTGAACTCCTCCGTCAGCGGACCGTTCTCAAGCCTCCAGGCCACTCCGGCCCGGACCGGCGGCCACTCGTCCCGCGCCAGCCGCAGCAGGCAGGCGGTGACCTCCGCCGAGAAGGGCTGACCGCCCGCCCCCAGACAGTGCGTCGCCACGGTGCGCACCTCCCGGTCCGGGTGGTCGGCGTGGCGCAGCGCCAGGCCCTCCGTCCCCGGGTGGTCGCGCATCAGCAGCGCCTGGAGGACCTCCGCGAGCACCTCGCCGTCGGTCTCCTCCGCCGCCCAGACGGCGAGCAGCTCGTCCTCCTTCTCCTCCTCGAAGGAGGGGACCAGGGCGGGCGGCACCATTCGGTTGGTCGTCAGGAAGGAGGCCGTGAAGCGGCGGTGGCGCGGGTCGGGGTGCCGGCGGTACGCCATCACCGCCTCCCAGGTCGCCCTGTCGGGGCGCTGTGCGAGGACGTACTGGCACGCCGCCCCGTCGACGTGGCGGTCGTCGGGCTGCCGCACGGCCCGGGCCACCAGCTCGTCGACCGGGGTGGCGATCCGGAAGGTCCACTCCAGCGTCGTCAGCACGGCCCCGTGCCCGGCCCGGACGGTGAGCCCGCCGAGGGAGACCTGCTCGACCTGGCAGAACTCCTCCTCGATCAGCAGGGTCTCGCCCGGCCGCTCCGCGCCCGTCCGGCGGCGCAGCTCGGCCCGCGCACCCGTCGCGTACCAGGACCGGGCCAACCCGAGCAGCCGCTCCCGCTCCGCCGGCCCCAGCCGCAGCGCGGGGTCCTCGCCGAGGACGGCTCCGAAGACGGCGTACGAGCCCAGGTCGACGGCGCGCAGCAGCGGGGTCGTCCCGTCCGGCAGCGGGAGGTCGGGGTCGGCGCCCATGGTGACCAGCGCGTTGGCCACCGCGTGGTCGAACCCGGCCACGGCCGCGCACAGCACCGGCAACCCGTCCCCGCCCCGCACGTCGGGGTCCGCCCCAGCGCCGAGCGCCGCCCACACCGCGTCCTCGTCCCGGGCCCGCACCGCCTCGACGAGCCGGGCGTCCGCCGGTACCTGATCCGCCGCCATCCGCTCCCCCTCTGGTTCCGCCTCCGCGCCACCCCGCACCGAGCCTACGGCGGCTCGCGCTCCGTGACGCCTGCCACGGCAGCACGGACTCCCGTCGGCGGGCCCGAGGAGGAATCATGATCGGGTGACCATCGACCTGCTGCCCGGCCGAGGCGTTCGCCTGCCGGCCCCGCTGCCCGAACTGCGCTTCGGCCTCACCGAGGAGGCCGTGCGCGCGCTGCTGGCCCCGCACGGCGAGCTGCTGCCGGACGGGGTGCGCCCGACCTTCGTCTGCGGCACCAGCTGGGCCCTGGGCTTCGGACTCCCCGGGGTGGGCGTCACGCTGTCCGGGGGCGAGGACGGCGGCCTGGAGGGGGTCTCGGTGGGCCTGAACCGGTACGACGACCGGCCCGCCTGCCCGGTCGGCCACCTCGGGATCGACGTCTTCGGCTGGCCGGCCCGGGAGTTGGCCGAGGCCCTGCGCGCCGAGGGCCTGCCGGTCCCGGACCCGGAGCACGGCACGCTGCGCCACCAGGGGCTCTACCTCCATGCCAGCACCGGACGCCCGCCCCGCCCGGCCCCCGGCCGCAAGGCCCGCCACGAGGCGCCCTACCACTTCGACTTCGTCTCCCTCCACCGCACCATCGCCACCACCGAGGCCACCCGATGAACCACCCCCACCGTCGCCCCCGCGCCCCACCGGCACCGCCGCCGGCCCGTACGACGCCGCCTTCCTCCCCCGCCTCGCGCTCTCCGCGCGCCCCGCCGAGCGGCCGATCACCGAGCCGGTCGCCAAGCTCGGCGGCGAGCCCTGCTGGCTGGCCGAACCCACCTGGCCGCTGGCCCCCGGCACCGGCGAGCCCCTGGTGTTCATCGGCCAGTTCCCCGTCCCCGGCGACGAGTTGCGGCTGGCGTACCTCTTCCTGGAGGAGGACGAGCTGATCATGGGCGGCCAGGATCCGGAGCACGGCGACGGCGTGCTGCTCGTCCAGCCGGGCGGCCGGATCCCGTCCTTCGCCGTGATCGGCCCGCCCGGCACCCGGGGCCGCACGCTCTGGCGCGACGATCCCGACGCCGACCGGACCGTCCCGGTCGAGTTCCACCTCGACCTGCTGCCGCTGTCGGCCGAGCTGGACCGCTCGATGGACCAACGGGCCGCCTTCCAGCGGTACTTGCGCCACGAGGGCCCCGAGGCCCCGGTCCCGGACGGCGACCACGTGCGCGACCACCTCGGCGGCCTCCCGTCCTTCCCGAACGGCCGGGCCCGGGTGCCCGCGCCCTGGCAGTTCCTCTTCGCACTCTCGGACGCCCCCGACGACGGCGATCCGTACTTCCTCAACTTCGGCTACGGCGTCGGCTCCGGCTTCCTCAGCCCGGACGGCCTGGAGGGCCGCTTCTTCTGGGAGGCCCCGTAGCGACGGCCCCGAACGCCCCGCTCACGCACCGGTCACCAACCCCTCCCCACCCCGCCCCACCCCGCCCCACGAAGGAGTCCGCATGACCACCACCCCCCTCACCGTCGCCGTCCTCGGCCCCGGCGGCGTCGGCGGCCTGATCGCCGGGCTGCTCGCGCGCGACGGCCACCGCGTGATCTGCCTGGCCGGCGAGCAGAGCGCGGCCGTCCTCGCCCGCGACGGACTGCACGTGCGCAGCACCCAGTTCGGCGAGTTCACCGCCCGGGTCGAGGCCGCGACCGAACTCCGTGCGCCGGTCGACGCCGCCTTCGTGACCGTCAAGGAGACGGCCCTGACCGCCGCGCTCGACCGGATGCCGCCGCAGACGCTCGGCACCGGCATCGTGGTGCCGCTGCTCAACGGCCTGGACCACATGACGCTGCTGCGCGGGCGCTACCCGGCCGGGCAGGTGGTGGCCGGCACGATCCGGGTCGAGGCCACCCGTACCGCGCCGGGCCGGATCGAGCACACCAGCCCGTTCGCCGCCGTGGAACTCGCCGGTCCCGTGACGGAGTTCGCCGAGCAACTGCGGCGCACCGGGCTGGACGTCACGCTGCGCGAGGACGAGACCGCGATGCTCTGGAGCAAGCTCTCCTTCCTCGCGCCCTTCGCCTTGCTGACCACCCGCCACGTCGACGGCGTCGGCGTCGTGCGCACCGAGCACCGGGACGAACTGCTCGCCGTCCTGGACGAGATCACCGCCGTCGCCGACGCCGTCGGTGCCCCGGCGGATGCGCAGGCGCTGCTCGCCGCCTTCGACCGGATCCCCGCCGGGATGAAGTCCTCGATGCAGCGGGACGTCGAGGCGGGCCGACCGACCGAACTCGACGCGATCGGCGGCGCGGTGCTGCGGGCCACCGAAGCCCACTCCGTCCCCACCCCGACCATCGCCCGACTGGTGCGCGAACTCTCCTGACGCCTCGAACTCCCGCCGTCGAACTTCTGCACGGACCGACGGCGGGCGTTCGACCCCCATGGCCGAACCCGGTTGCGGGCGGTCGGGCACCGGAGTAGAACTCGACGGATGACCTCACCCGATCACCCCACCGCTCCCGCCTGGAGCCACATCGAGGAGTTCCTGCGCGCCCACGAGGCCGACCGGATCCCCCACCCGGGCGGGACCCTGCTGGCGCACCTGACCCGGGTGGCGGCCCGGTTGGCCGACTGGGGCACCGACTCCGCCGTCCAGACCGCCGGGCTCTGCCACGCCGCGTACGGGACCGACGGGTTCGACGGCGCCCTGCTGGCCCTGGACGAACGGGCCACCCTGGTCGAGCTCCTGGGCGACCGCGCCGAGGCGATCGTCTACCTGTACGCCAGCTGCGGCCGGGCCGCCGTCTACCCGCGCCTGGGCCGGGACGAGACGCCGCTGTTCCACGACCGCTTCACCGGCGAGGACCACACCCCGCCGGAGGAGGACCTGCGGGCCTTCCTCGCCATCACCGCCGCCAACGAGCTCGACGTGTTCGTCCACAACGCCGAGCTGGCCGCCCGCTACGGACCCGGCCTCCACGAACTCGTCTCGCGCAGCCGCACCTTGCTCCCGCCCGCCGCCTGGAAGGACTGGCAGGACTGGCATCACCGGCAGAGCAGCGCGACCTGACGATCCGTCACTCTCTCACCCGAAGTCGAGACTTCGCCGACCGTTCACCCTCCACGCCGGAACCGCCGCGCGAGCACGGGACGTTCTAGAACGCGGGAGGGATACAGACATGACAAAGAAGCCGTACCGCCTGGCCGCCACCGCGCTCGTTCTGCTCGTGGCGGCCCCCTTGTTGACCGCGTGCAAGAACACCGACCAGGCCCTCGACTGCGGGAAGCGGGCGATCAGCCTCACCGGCGACGTCCAGGACCTCACCGACTCCGCGCTCAACGTCGGCCAGATCACCGACGACAACCGGCGCAAACACACCGTCACGGCCCTCAAGAAGATCGTCGAGGACGTCAAGAAGATCCGCCAGGACGGGGACGGCAAGGTGGACACGGCGGCCGACAAGCTGTCCAAGGCCGTGGACAACGCCCAGACCGCCGTCTCCAAGGGCAAGGAACCCGACTTCGGGCCGATCGGCGACGCCGCTGGCGAGCTGACCAAGGCCTGCGCCGGAGCCTGATCCCCGCACAGCCGCCACCCGGGCCGGGAGCGCCGAACCACCGGGCGCTCCCGGCACCCGCACCGCACGAGCACCCCCGGGACATCCCCGAGCGCTCCCGGGACATCCCCGAGCGCTCCCGGGACATCCCCGAGCGCTCCCGGGCACCCCGGCCTGTCGCCACCGCACCGAGGCCCGCACGCGGTAGGAATGGGCACCGGACCGAACCGCACCCCGGAGGCACCGGTGAACCACCCGATCCTCGACCAGATCCGCCGCCTGCGCGCCGAGTCGGCCCCCGGCGACACCGCGCCCGCCCTGGTCACCGCGCTCGCCGCCGGCACCGCCCCGCTCTCCGCGGTGGCCGAACTCGCCGCCCAGCAGCAGCGGATCATCACCTCGGACCGGCGCAGCCTGCTGCTGCTCGCCACCCGCTGCGCCGACCGGCCGCTCGGCGCCTGGTACGTCACTCTCGCCGGGGGCGAGAGCGCCGCCCTGCGCGCCCTGCCCGCCCTGGCCGAAGCCTGCGGCCTGGACCGCCGGGCGGCCGCCGCCCGGGTACCGCTCCCCGGCTGCCAGGCCTACCCGTCCTACCTCGCCTGGCTCGCCCTGAACGCCCCGCCACCGGCCGCAGCCGCCGCCCTGGTGGCCAACTTCGCTGCCTGGGGCGGCTATTGTGCCACCATCGCCGCGGCGCTGCGCCGCCACCACGGCTTCTCCGACGAGGCCTGCGCCTTCTTCGACTTCTTCGCCCAGCCGGCCCCCGAACTGGAACAGCAGGCCGCCGACGCCCTCGGGCCGGACCCGCTGGACGACCCCGCACTGGCCGCCGCCCGGGAGTACGGCCTGCTGCTCCAGGCCTACGAGCACCTGTTCTGGGACACCCTCGGCGGGTGACTCACGCCTGCCAGTGCGGCTTTCCGCTGACCATCCGGCAGTAGATCATCCGCCCGTTGGCGTCGTGGGTGCTCCGGCCCAGGTCGTCGTTGCGGCAGAACTGGCCGGCCGCGTAGCAGTTGCCCGCATTGGAGCGGAGCTCGCACTCGGTGCCGCCCGCCGCCTGGGTGTGCTGGGGCTGCGGGTCGTTCGGCGGCTGGGCGGTGGTGACCTTGGGCTGCGGCTTGGCGGACGGCGTCTGCGGGTGCGCGGCGGGCGGGGCGGACGGCGGCGGGGCGGACGCGACGGGCGGCGCCGAGGGGGTGACCACCGGCGGCGCCGGGACCGTCGGGCTCGCCGCGGTGGGCGTGGCGGAAGCCGGCGTGGCCGCGACGGTCGGGGAGGAGGTCGGCGTGGCGTCCGCCGCCGACGGGTCGCAACCGGTCAGCGCCAGGCCGACGGTGAGGACGAGTCCGGCGAATCCGGCCAGGCCGGCCGTTCTGCGGCGCCCGGATATCGGTGAGGCCATGAGGGGAGAACGCTCCGTTCCGTAGGTCCGTACGGGTGAGGCGTGCGATTCAAGCAGAGTCCGCACACGCCGTGAGCACCGTTTCCCCACTCGTTGGCGGATCGAGATCTTCCGGCCCCCACGTCGAGTCTCCGGCGGGGGGTATAGCGCCGGAGCGCGGGGCGTTACGACATGTTCCGGACATGCCAATCAGGTCGCTACGGTTCCGGCAACCCCCACGCCGAACGAGGAGACCCCATGCTCCGGATCCGTGCGCTGGCCGTCGCCGCAGCCTTCGCGACCGTCGCGCTCACCGCAGCACCCGCCGTCAGCGCCCCCGCTGACGACCCGTCCGTCACGGCCGCCCTGGCCGCCACCCCCACCCGCACCGCGGCCGTGCCCACCGCCCTGCTGCACGCGATGCAGCGCGACCTCGGGCTCGCCCCGCAGGCCGCCGCCGACCGGATCGCCCGCGAGGGCCGCGCCACCGCCGTCCAGCACGCCCTCACCCAGGCGCTCGGCGAGCGCTGGGCCGGCGCCTGGATCGACGGACCGCAGGCCGACCTGGTGGTCGCCACCACCGACGCCTCCGCCGCCCGGACCATCACCGCCCACGGCGGCCGGGCCACCGTCGTCCGCCACGCGCTGGCGTCCCTGGACCGGGCGAAGGACGCGCTCGACCGGGCCTCCCGGGCGGCCGCCCCGGACGCCACCCCGCTCTGGTACGTCGACGTCCGCTCCAACGCCGTCGTGGTGCAGTCCGCCGACGACGCCCGCACCGGGGCCTTCCTGGACCGGGCCGGGGTGGACCGCTCCCTGGTCCGGGTCGAGCGGGCCACCGCCGCACCCCGACCGCTCGCCGACCTGCACGGCGGGGACGCCTACTACATCGACAACGCCGCCCGCTGCTCGATCGGCTTCCCGGTCACCCAGAACGGCCAGCCCGGCTTCGTCAGCGCCGGCCACTGCGGCCAGCCCGGCTCCAACGCCACGACCTCCGACGGCAGTTCGATCGGCACCTTCCAGGGCTCGACCTTCCCGGGCAACGACTACTCCTGGGTGGCCGCCGGATCCGACTGGACGGCCCAGCCGCAGGTGAACGACTACGCCGGCGGCACGGTCACGGTGGGCGGCTCGTCCGAGCAGGCGGTCGGCGGCTCGGTCTGCCGCTCCGGTTCCACCACCGGCTGGCACTGCGGCACCGTCCAGGAGCTGAACGCCACCGTCAACTACCAGGAGGGCAGCGTCTACGGCCTCACCCGCACCGACGTGTGCGCCGAACCGGGCGACTCCGGCGGCTCGTTCATCTCCGGCAACCAGGCCCAGGGCGTGACCTCGGGCGGCTCCGGCGACTGCACCTCCGGCGGCGAGACCTACTTCCAGCCGGTCAACCCGATCCTCAGCACCTACGGCCTGACCCTGGCCACCGGCTGACCCGCCCGGGGCCGGTGGGCTCCCCCACACCCACCGGCCCCATACCTACGGACCCCGCCTCACACCTACGGCCCCGGCCTCACAACTCCGCCGTCCGACGCTCGAACACCTCGGGACGCGCCGTCTCCAGCGCCGTGGCCACCGCGCCCAGGAGGACCGCCTCCTCCCCCAGCAGGCTCGGGGCGAGCGTCGGACGCATCGGCGCGAAGCGGCGCAGGGCCCGCTCCAGCGGTTCCAGGAGCAGGTCCGCGCTGCTGCCGATCCCCCCACCGAGCACCAGCAGGTCCGGGTCCAGCACGGCGGACAGCACCGCCACCGCGTACGCGAGCCGCTCCGCCTCCCACTCCACCGCCCGCAGCGCCGCGTCCTCCCCGGCCCGGGCCCGTTCGAAGACCTGCTTGGCGGTCAGCCGGCTCCGGCCCTTCCCCGCCAGCCCGAACTCCCGGGCGGCACGCACCACCGCGTCCGCCGCCGCCGCCTCCTCCAGCGTGGTCACGGCCGGCTCGCCCGGACGGGCGGGCAGCGGCACCAGGCCGATCTCGCCGAGCGCGCCGTGCGCACCGAGCAGCAGCTCTCCGTCCTTCACCACCCCGACCCCGAGGCCGGTGCCGACCAGCAGGTAGGCGAACATCCGGCTGCCGCGCCCGGCTCCCAGGGTGTACTCACCGAGCGCGGCCAGGTTGGCGTCGTTGGCCACCGTCACGGCCGTGCCCAGGCCCTGGCCGATCCGGTCGAACAGCCCCGGCCGGCCCCAGTCGGGCAGGCTGGTGGCGTACCGGAGGCCGCGCCGCTCCTCGTCCCACACCCCGGGCGTGCCGATCACCGCGTGCACGAGGTCCCCGGCGGCCAGGCCCGCCTCGGCGGTCGCCTCCCCCGCGGCGGCGACCACCGCGTCCGCGACGGCGTCCGCGGTCCGCCCCCGGTTGGGCACGTCCCGCCGGGCGACCACGGTGCCGGCCAGGTCCGCCACGGCGACCCGCAGCCGGGCCCGGCCGACGTCCACGCCGAGCACGTGACCGGCCGTCGGGTCGACCTCGTAGAGCACCGCGGTGCGGCCCCGCTCCGGGGCCACCCGCCCGGCCTCGCGGACCAGCCCGGCCTGCTCCAGGTCGGCCAGCGCGGCGGACACGGTGGGCTTGGACAGGCCGGTGTCCCGGGCCAGTTGGGCGCGCGAGGTACCGCCGCCGGTGCGCAGCAGCTCCAGCAGCAGCCACTCGTTGTTGCTGCGCAGCCGCTGCCGGTTCCACGGCACCCCGGGGGCCCCTGCCGCCGGACGACTGGTCGGCTGGTGGGGGCTCATCGGTTCCTCCGGTCTGGGCTGCCGACGGGCCGCTCCTGGCGGCCCGTTGCCTGCGGACGGCGCTGTGGCACCGTCTGCGGCACCCGGTGTCGGGCGCCGCCGCCCAAGTATGACCGTTGATCACCCGCGACCCGCCGCCCGGACCCGGAGCCGCACGCACCCAGCACCCCGGTGCCCCCACCCCCGCACCCCGCCCGACGTCAGGCGCCCCCGGTCGCGACCCAGCCGCCGGTCATCGCCCCCACCGCCGAACCGTCCAGGTCGGCCAACTTGACCCCGACGAAGGCCCGGGCCGCCTCGGAGGTCTGCACCCGCAGCGGCGGCCGCTCGGCGGTGAGCACGTCGACGATCGGCGCGGCCGCCTCCTCGGGGGTCTGGGCGCTGCCGAAGGCCTTCAAGGTCCGGTCGACGTACGCCTCCAGGGCGGGGCCGTACGGGCCGGCGGCGGCCACCAGCGCGGGCACGTCGATGCCCTGGTTGCCGATGAACTCGCTGGCCACCGCGCCCGGTTCGACCACGGTGACGGCCACCCCGACGGCGGCGGCGACCGGCGCCAGCGACTCCATGAAGCCCTCGACGGCGAACTTGGCCGCGCAGTAGGCCTCGTTGAAGGGCTGCCCGACCACCCCGCCGACGCTGGTCACGGTGACCACCCGGCCGCCGGCGGCGCGCAGGTGCGGCAGCGCCGCCCTGGTCACCTCGACCACGCCGAAGTAGTTGACCTCCATGGCGGCGCGCACCGGTGCCATGCCGTCCTGCTCGACGGTGCCGACGAAGCCCGCGCCCGCGTTGTTGACCACGGCGTCCAGCCGCCCGTGCCGCTCGACGACGACGCCGAGGCAGTCCGCGACGGAGGCGGGGTCGGTGACGTCCAGCCGCTCGATCTCGATCCGCTCGGCGACGCCCGCCTCCTCCGCCGCGCGCAGCAGGTTCCCGGCCCGGCCGGTGTCGCGCATGGTGGCGACCACCCGGAAGCCGGCCCGGGCGGTGGCCACGGCGGCGGCGAGGCCGATTCCGGAGGAGGTGCCGGTGATCAGGACGATCCGGGTGCCGTTCATCGGGGTGACTGCCATGCGGGCCCTCCTCGCGGCCGCCGGACGGTTCCGGACGGCCATGACTGTGTGCGTGTGCACGCACTCTACAAGTGCGTGTGCGCGCACGCAACCGGGCACGCTTCGCTACAACACCGTCTCCGAGCGGTCAAGGTTTCACCCAGTTGTGGGCGTGCCGCGCCCCGACGCGTGATCATGGGCCTATGCACTTCCGGCACGGGCCCCGAGCAGAGGGCACCCCGCCCCCGGACGAGGACCCCGCCTCCGAACCCTCCGGCACCGACCCCGGCCACGACCCCGGTCACGGCCCCGGGAACGACCCCGACCTGCTCCGCGAGCTGCTCGCCACCGCCCCGGTCGGCGTCGCCCTGCTCGACGACCAGCTGCGCTGGCACTACCTCAACCCCGCTTTCACCACCGTCACCGGCCTGCGCCGCGCCGACCTGCTCGGCCGCGCCGCCGCGACCACCCCCTTCGCCGGTGCCGTCGCCACCCTGCGCCGCGTCCTCGCCGACGGCCGCGACCGCGAGCACGTCACCGGCGGCCCCGACGGCGCGGGCGCCCCCGTGCCACCCGGACTGCGGGTGCGCTACCGGCCGCTGCGGCACGGCGGGCGGACCACCGGCGTGATCGTCGTGGTCCTGGACGACCCCGACCCGGCCCGCGCGCAGCTGCGCGAGCTCGAACAGGCGCGCGCCCGGCTCGCCCTGCTGGACGCCGCCGCCGAGCGGATCGGCACCACCCTCGACATCCGCACCACCTGCGCCGAACTCGCCGCCTTCACCGTACCCGCCCTCGCCGACCTCGCCGTCGTCGACGTGCTGCCACCCGAGGCCGAACCCGCCCGCCCGGGCCGGGCCGGTGCCCAGCGGCTGCACCGCGCCGCGGTCCGGGCCGTCCCCGGACTCGACGCCGCCCTCGCCGAGCTGGCGCGCCCCGGCGAGTCCGTGCGCCACCGCGAGGGCTCGGCCGCGGCCCGCGGCCTGGCCGGCGGCGTCGCCGTGCTCACCGCACCGGGCCCCGCCGACGCCTGCCCGGCGGGCACCGCCTCACTGCTGGTCCTGCCGCTCGCCGCCCGCGGCCACCTGGTCGGGGTGCTCACCCTCGGCCGCACCGACGCCACCCCGGCCTTCACCCCGGACGAGGCCGCCCTGCTCGGCGACCTCGCGGCCCGCGCCGCCACCGCCATCGACAACGCCCGCAGCTACACCCGCTCCCAGGGCATCGCCCTGGAACTCCAGCGGGCCCTGCTGAGCGAGCCCGGCAACCCGCACCAGAACCTCGCACTGGCCTCCCGCTACCTGCCCTCCGGCAGCAGCTCGGTGGTCGGCGGCGACTGGTACGAGACGGTCCGGCTGCCCTTCGGCCGCACCCTGCTGGCCATGGGCGACGTGATGGGGCACGGCGTCGAGGCCGCCGTCGACATGAGCCACTACCGCTCGGCGCTGCGCGACGTCGCCGGCATGGACCTGCCCCCGCACCGGATCCTGCGCCAGCTCGACCACGTGATCTCCGCCGACGACACCGCCCGCCCCGCGACCTGCCTGCTGGCCCTCGCCGACCCCGGCCGCGCCCGCTGGACCTTCTCCAGCGCCGGCCACCTGCCGCCCGCCCTGATCACCCCGGACCACCCCACCGAACTGCTGGCCGTCCCCACCGGCCCACCGCTGGGCACCGGCTTCGGCGGCTACGAGCAGTCCACCCATCCGCTCGACCCCCGGCAGACCCTGCTGCTCTACACCGACGGCCTGGTGGAGCGGCGGAACGAGGACATCGACACCTCGCTGGCGCGCCTCGCCGCCCTCCGGCTCCCTGCCACCGGCGACCTCGACGAGCTGCTCGACGCCGTCCTGCACTCCCTCGCCCCGCCCCCGGCACCCGCCGCCGAGGACGACATCGCCCTGCTCGCCGCCCGGCCCAGGGCCCGCTGACGGCCGGCCCGCCGGCTATTCCTCGCTCCACGCCACCGACCCGGCCCACCCCTCCGCCGGACTACTCCTCGAACCAGACCACCAGCCGGACGTGCTGCTCCCCGTGCACCTCGGCGAGGGTGCGCAGCACCGTCCACACCGGCCGCCACGGCCCGTCCGCGGGAACGGCGTCGCGGCGCCGGTCGCGCTCGGCCCGGAAGAGCAGCGGTCCGGTGTCCCACTCGGTGCCCTCCGCCCAGTGCTCGCCGAGCCGGCCGAAGTCGAAGGTCCGGCTGTCGATCCCGGCGGCCCGGGCGAAGGCCCGGCTCCAGTCCTCCCGGCGGACCGGCTCCAGCGAGCCGTCGGGCCGCCGCCGGTACCGGGCGATCCTGGTCGCCCGGGGCAGCGCCGGCTCGTCCCAGTCCACCGCGAGCACCTCGTCCCAGCCCAGCCAGGTGGCGCCGAAGGCCGCCGGGCCCCAGGAGGCGTGCCCGGCGCGGGTGGTGGCCGAGGCGTCCGCGGGCAGGCCGCGGGCGCCGACCACCGGCCGCCAGTGACGGTGCGGGTCCCGGACCCCGAAGAGGCAGGCGAAGGAGCCGTAGTCCCTGGTCGGGCCGAGCAGCGACAGGTCGACGGCCGCCTGCCAGGCCCGCTCCCCGGGGTCGAGGCCCGGGGCCCAGGTGCGGCACTCCACGAAGCCCCGGGTGTCCGTTCCCATGGACCGGATCATGCCCGGTCCGCCGGTACCCCCGCAGCCGGATTTCCACCCCGCCGGGGCGGGTCTCACCCGGTCGTCCGCTCAGGCCCCGCCCGGCCTCCCGCTCAGGCCCCGCCCGGCCTCCCGCTCAGGCCCCGCCCGGCCTCCCGCTCAGGCCTCCCCCGGCCTCCGGGTCGGACCTCAGGCCTTCGCGAGGGCCTGCTCGACGTCCGCCCACAGGTCCTCCGGGTGCTCGATGCCCACCGAGACCCGCACCGTGCCCGGGCCGATGCCCGCCGCCGCCAACTCCTCGTCCGACAGCTGCCGGTGCGAGGTGCTGGCGGGGTGGACCACCAGGGTGTGGACGCCGCCCAGCGAGGGTGCCAGCGCGGCCAGCCGGACGGACTCGGTGAAGGCCCGGGCCGCCTCCCGGCCGCCCGCCAGGTCGAAGGCCAGCACGCCGCCGTGGCCGTCGGGCAGCAGGCGGCGGGCGAGTTCGTGGTCGGGGTGGTCGGGCAGGCCCGGGTAGTGGACGGCGTCGACGGCCGGGTGGGCGGCCAGTCGGGTGGCCAGGTCGAGCGCGGAGTCGCAGTGGCGGCGGACCCGCAACGCCAGCGTCTGGAGGCCGCGCAGGGTCAGCCAGGCGGCGAAGGGATCGGCGCTGGCGCCGAGTTCGGTCCCGTGGTGCCAGACCTTCCGGTGCAGTTCGGGGTCGGCGAAGACGGCGATCCCGGCCAGCACGTCCGAGTGCCCGCCCAGGTACTTGGTGGCCGAGTGCACCACCACGTCCGCACCGTGCTCGATCGGGCGGCACAGCAGCGGGGTGGCGAAGGTGTTGTCGACCACGCTGAGCACCCCGGCCCGCTTGGCGACGGCGATCAGCCCGGGCAGGTCGGTGACCCGGGTGGTGGGGTTGGAGACGGTCTCCAGGTGCAGCAGCCGGGTGGTGGGCCGCAGCGCCGCCGCCACCTCGTCCGGGTCGGAGCCGGAGACGTGGGTGACCTCGACGCCCCACCGCTGCGCGAGGTCGGCCAGCAGCGCGAACGTCCCGCCGTACAGGCTCCGTTGGGCGATCAGGTGGTCGCCGGAGCGCAGCAGGGCGAGCAGTACGGTGCTGATCGCGCCCATTCCGGAGGCGGTGGCGAGCGCCCCGGTGCCGCCCTCCAGGTCGGCGACGGCGTCCTCCAGCGACCGGACGGTGGGGTTGCCGTAGCGGTTGTAGACGAACGCCCCGTCGGGGCCGGCGAAGGAGGCGGTGAGCGCCTCGCTGGTCTCGAAGGCGTACAGGTGGCCCTGGTGCAGCGGGACGCCCAGCGGCCGGGCGCCGCCGAGTCCGGCCAGCGGCGGGTGGACGATCCGGCTCTCGGGGCGCAGCGCGGCGGCGGGGTTGCGCGGGAAGTCGCTCATGCCGCCCATCCTGGGGCGCGGCGGTCGGGCGGGACAGGGCCAATCACCGCCGGGTGGCCCGGCCCCGGCGCCGTGTCGGCGCCCGGGCCGACCGCCCCGGAACCGGCCCAGCGGCTCAGCGGCCCAGCCGCTCAGTGACCCAGCGGCTCAGCGACCCAGCGGCTCAGCGACGGCGGAAGAGCTTCCGCACCAGGTGAACGATGCCCCAGATCACCAGGATGATGAACAGGATGATCAGAATGACCACGACCAGCAGGAACTTGCCGAGCTTGGCGAAGAAGCCGGACTTCTTCTTCTCCTCCTTGGCCGCGACGTGCGCGACCTGCCGGTCCTGCGCGCCCTGAACGCTCTGAACGCCCTGGGCGACGGTGCCGGCGGCGCCGACGGCAACGGGCGCCTGGGCGGCGGCGCCGGCCGCCGGTCCCCCGGCAACGGCCGTGCCGCTCGCGGCGGTCCGGGGTGCGGCCACCGCCGTCGCGCTCGACGCCGCGGCGCTGAGGCCGACGGCGGCCAGCAGTGCCACCAGGGCGCCGGCTATCGAACGTGCGATCCGGTGAGTCATCGTGCTCCTCGTGCGGGTACGGAGCGACGGAGATGAGACCCGGTCGACCTTCTCTCATGGTCTGACCAGTATTTTTCTCATCTGCGCCTAGTATGCTCCTCTGGAAGTTCTACAGCGGTGTAAAAGTTTAGCGGCGGGACGACCCGGATCGACACTCCGACCCAGGACCACGCAAGCCACCGCTCCGTCGGGGGTTCCGTGGCAACTGTGGAGGATGACGCCGTGTCGGGTCGCAGGGGTTCCACCGAGGGCGAGAATTCGTCGCACCGGGCCGGTGGAAGCAGAGCGGCGAACCGCAAGCCCGGTACGGGCAGGGACGGTTCGGCCAAGGACGGTTCGGTCGAGGACGGCCCGGGCAAGGAGATACCCGACGCCCGCCCCGCCGGCCGGGCCAAGCCGAAGCCCAAGCGCAGCACCAAGCAGAAGGTGCTCTGGGTCACGGCCGGCTGCACCGCGCTGCTGGTCCTCGCCGGCGGCGCCGTCTACTACCGCCTGAACAGCAACATCACCACCTTCGACCGCGACGCCCTGAGCAAGGACCGCCCGGAGGCGGCCGCCCCGGACGCCCAGGGCCGCACCCCGGTCAACGTCCTGATGATCGGCTCGGACAGCCGCGGCAACGGCAACAGCAACCTGGGCGGCGGCGGGGACGACGGCGCCCGCTCGGACACCGCGATCCTGCTGCACATCTACGCCGACCACAAGCACGCCGTCGGCATCTCGATCCCCCGCGACTCCCTGGTCGACATCCCGCCGTGCAAGCTGCCCAACGGCAAGTGGACCAAGGAACAGACCAATGTGATGTTCAACAGCGCGTTCTCGGTCGGCAACACCGACCAGGGCAACCCGGCCTGCACCCAGAACGCCGTCGAGAAGCTCACCAACCTGCGCGTCGACCACACCATCGTGGTGGACTTCGGCGGCTTCGCCGCGATGACCACGGCGGTCGGCGGCGTCGAGGTCTGCCTGCCGAACAACGTCTACGAGGGGGACCTCAACCCCAACCTCGGCCACAAGGGCAAGCAGATCTTCGCCAAGGGCAAGCAGAAGGTCGAGGGCCAGTCCGCACTGGACTTCGTCCGGGTCCGGCACGGCATCGGCGACGGCTCCGACATCGGCCGCACCAAGCGCCAGCAGGCCTTCCTCTCCTCCCTCATCAAGGAGGTCAAGTCCCGCGGCATGGACCCGACCACCCTGCTGCCGCTCGCCGACGCGGCGACCAAGTCGCTGACCGTCGACCCCGACCTCGGGTCGGCCGCCAAGCTGATGTCCTTCGCCATGTCGATCAAGGACGTCGACCTGCACGACGTCAAGTTCCTCACCGCACCCTGGCGTTACGAAGGCCCCCGGGTCGCCCTGGTCCACCCCGACGTGGAGCAGCTCTGGGCCGCGCTCAAGGCCGACCGCACCATCGACGGCCAGGACGCCAGCGCCCAGAGCCCGGCCGCCACCGACTCCGCCGCCCCCAGCACCCCGCCCGCGGCCGAGGCCACCCCCTCCCCCGCCGCGGCCGCCAGGAACGCGGACATCAAGGTCGCCGTCCTCAACGGCACCGGCGAGAGCGGCATCGGCAGCAAGGGCGCCGAGACCGTCAAGGGCGCCGGCTACACCGTCACCGCCGTCGGCAACGCGGCCGGCAAGGCCCGCAGCACCACCGTGGTCGAGTACGGCGCGGGCGAGCGCAGCAACGCCGAGGCCGTCGCCAAGCTCTTCCCCGGAGCGAGCGTCCAGGCCGGCGGCACGGGCCTGAGCGTGGTGCTCGGCCACGACTTCGCCGCCGCCAACCCGGGCCCGGCCGCCGGTTCGACCCCCGGCGCGCCCGCCGCCCCGGCCCCGCTGCCGAGCAGCGTCAGCGGCACCGCCCGCTCGGCCGACGACGACCCGTGCGCCAACGTGTCGTACGGCTGAGCCTCCCGCTCCGGGGCCGTCCCGCGACCGACGGCCCGGAACGAACCGACGGGGCGCCCGCGCCCGTGGTCGGCTTGATCACGTACTCGCGGTCGGCGGGCAGCTCGGGAGTGTCGCCCGGCGCGAAGTAGCGGGTCGGGACGACGGGCACGCCGCGT
>NZ_JBHZCY010000035.1:0-68811 GCF_042786665.1 Kitasatospora sp. NPDC059146
TCCTCGGAGGGCCGCCACCGCCGTTTCGTCACGATTCGCCGCACGCGCCCCGTCCGTACCGCCGGACCACCGCAGGGTCCTCCTCGTCCCGGCGCATCCGGTGCGGCAGGATGTCCGGCATGACGTCGAGCGATCGTGACGAAACCGGCGGCCCGGACGGGCCCGGCGCCGCCGCAGGGCCCACCCCGGCAGCCGTCGCCACGGCCGTGCCGGCGGCCGACACCGTGGTCGTCCCGGCGGACGAGGACCGGGTGGCGGCGGCCGGCAGCGAGGTGTTCGGCGGCCCGCCCGGCCGGCGGGCGCTGCTCGGCGTCTCCTGGTGGATCCCGGTGCGGGTGCTGGCCCTGGTGGTGATCGTGGTCTCCGCGCTCGGCATGGTGCACAACCTGCCCTGCTACGACCAGGCCTGGTTCCAGCCGGGCTCGCCGCAGTACATCCACGCCTGCTACAGCGACGTCCCGCACCTGTTCTCCGGCCGCGGCTTCGCGGCCGGGCTGCACCCGTACGTGGACCGCATCCCCGGCACCACGGGGGACCTCCAGTACCTGGAGTACCCGGTGCTGACCGGCCTGTTCATGCAGGTCGCGGCCTGGCTGACGCCCGGCGGCGGCACCGAGCAGGCCCAGGAGCAGTGGTTCTGGGCGATCAACGCCGGGCTGCTGATGGCCTGCGCGGTGGTCGCCGCGGTCGCGCTCTCGCGCACCCACCGCCGCCGCCCCTGGGACGCGATGCTGTTCGCGCTCTCGCCGGTCCTGCTGCTCAACGGCACGATCAACTGGGACCTGCTCGCGGTCGCCCTGGCCGCCGTGGCGATGGCCTGGTGGTCCGGCTCCCGGCCGGGCTGGGCCGGGGTCTTCATCGGCCTGGCCACCGCGGCCAAGCTCTACCCGCTGCTGCTGATCGGCCCGCTGCTGGTGCTCTGCTGGCGGGTGGGCAAGTGGCGCGAGTTCCGGCTGCTGCTCGGCGGCGCGGTCGGGGCCTGGCTGGTGGTCAACCTGCCGATCATGCTGGCCAACTGGCAGGGCTGGTCGACCTTCTACGTGTTCAGCAAGCACCGCGGCGAGGACTACGGCTCGTTCTGGCTGATCCTGATGCAGCAGCGCGGCGTGGGGCTGGCCGACCTCGACCTCTACATCGGCGTGCTGATGGTGCTGGGCTGCGCGGCCATAGCGTGGCTCGCCCTCTCGGCGCCGCGACGGCCGCGGTTCGCGCAGCTGGCCTTCCTGGTGGTCGCGCTGTTCGTGCTGGTCAACAAGGTGTACTCGCCGCAGTACGCGCTCTGGCTGCTGCCGCTCGCGGCGCTGGCCCGGCCGCGCTGGCGCGACCTGCTGGTCTGGCAGGCCTGCGAGGTGCTGTACACCCTGGGCATCTGGTCCCACCTGGGCTTCGTCACCGGGCCCAAGCAGCACGGCATCGGCGAGCCGTGGTACCACTTCGCGATCGCGCTGCACCTGCTCGGCACGCTCTACCTGGTCGTGCTGGTGGTCCGGGACGCCCTGTACCCGGACCGCGACCCGGTCCGCTGGGACGGCACCGACGACCCCTCCGGCGGGGTGCTGGACGGCGCGCCGGACGTGGTGACCCTGGGCGCCGCCCGGCGGCTGGAGGAGGAGCGGAGCTACGCCGGATACGCGCCGGCCGGCTCCTTCGAGCAGTGGCTGGAGGAGCCACCGGCGAAGGAACCGGCCGACGGGAAGGCGTAGCGGCCCCCAGCGGCCCGTAGCGGCCGCCGGCGGCTCCTAGCGGTCCACCACCCGGTCGAAGTGGGTGGTGGTGTGCCGGACCTGGAGGCCCAGCTCCTCGCCGATCGCGGGGGGCGCGGTCTCGCCGTCCAGGAACAGCAGCGAGACCTGCATGTGCGGCGGCTCGGCGAACCAGAGCTGCTTGCCCGCCCAGTGGAACGGCGACTTGGTCTTGTTGACCGTCGCCAGGCCGGCCCGGGCGATGCCCTTGGCGCGGGCGCCCATGCTGGCCACGTACTTGGGCGCCTCCAGGCCGATGCCGTGCGCGGTGCCGCCGGCGACCACCAGGATGTGGCCGTCGGTGGGCGCCGGGTGCTGGCGGTAGCCGTAGCGCTCGCCCTTCTTCAAGGGGGTGACGTCCAGGACCGTGGCCCGGACCTCCAGCGCGCCGTGGTCGCCCAGCCAGAGCCGGGTGCCGATCCGGGCCCGGAACACGGTGCCCGGGTAGCGCTGGGCCAGCTGTTCCATGCCGGCCGCGCCCAGGTGGCTGACGAAGACGGTGTGCACCGGGATGCCGGCCGCCAGCGCGGTGTCCACCCAGTACACGACCTCCTCGACCGGGCTGGAGCCGTCCGGCCGGTCCATCGGCAGGTGCAGGGCGAGGCCCTCGAAGGAGACGCCGTCCAGCTCGGCGGCGACGGTGCGCAGGTCGGCGGCGCTCACGCCGTGCCGGCGCATGGTGGTCATGCACTCCAGCACCACCCGGGCGCCGTGCAGCGAGCGCAGCGCGTCCACGCTGGCCACCGTGCGGATCACCCGGGAGTGCGGCAGCGGGAGCACCTCCTCGCCGACCCGGTAGGGCGTGAGCACCAGCAGCTCGCCGCCGTACCACTCGGCGGCGTCGGCCGCCTCGTACGCGGTGCCGACGGCCAGCACACCGGTGCCGAGCAGGGTCGCCTCCTCGGCCAGCCGGTGGTTGCCCAGGCCGTAGCCGTTCCCCTTGGCGACGGGCACCAGGCCGGGGAACTCGGCGAGGACGGAGCGCTGGTGGGCGCGCCAGCGTTCGGTCTCGAGGTAGAGCGACAGCGTCATCGGGGCAGCCTCCTCAGCGGCGGGACATGTAGAGGTCGAGGGCCTTGTGCAGCAGCTTGTTCAGCGGGAAGTCCCACTCGCCGAGGTACTCGGCCGCCTGGCCGCCGGTGCCGACCTTGAACTGGATCAGACCGAACAGGTGGTCGTTCTCGTCCAGGGTGTCGCTGATGCCGCGCAGGTCGTACACGCCGCCGCCGAGGGCGTAGGCGTCGCGCATCATCCGCCACTGGATCGCGTTGGACGGCTTGACCTCGCGCTTGTGGTTGGCCGAGGCGCCGTAGGAGTACCAGACGTGCTCGCCGACCACCAGCATCGTGGTCGCGGCCAGCGGCTCGCCCTCGTGGTAGGCGATGTAGAGCCGCATCCGGTTCTGGTCCTCGGCGGTGAGGGCCTGCCACATCCGCTGGAAGTAGGACAGCGGGCGCGGGGTGAACTTGTCGCGCTCGGCGGTGACCAGGTAGAGCTGGTGGAAGATCGGCAGCTCGTCGTAGCCGCCCTGGTACACCTCGACGCCGCTCTTCTCGGCCTTCTTGATGTTGCGGCGCCAGAGCTGGTTGAAGTTCTTGTGGATGTCGTCCAGCGAGCGGTTGGCCAGCGGCACCTGGAAGACGTAGCGCGGCTGGACGTCGCCGAAGCCGGCCCCGCCGTCGTCGCCCTGCAGCCAGCCGGCCTTGCGCAGCCGGTCGGCCACCTCGAAGGCGCGGGCCTCGTACCAGTCGGCCTCGACGTCGCGCAGGCGCTTGGCCTGCTTGGCGGCGATGGCCTCCTTGATGGTGGGGGCGTTCCAGCGGCGGATGACGATCGGCGGGCCCATCTTCACCGAGAACGCGCCCTGCGACTTCAGGTGGGCGAGCATCGGGGAGAGCCAGCGGTCGAGGTCGCGGTCGAACCAGTCGATGACCGGGCCCTCGGGCAGGTAGGCGAGGTAGCGCTTGACCTTCGGCAGCTGGCGGTAGAGCACCAGGCCCGCGCCGACCAGCTGGTCGGCCTCGTCGAACCAGCCGATCGACTCCGAGCGCCACTCGGCCTTCACGTCGCCCCAGGACGGCACCTGCATGTGACTCGCCGAGGCGCGGCTCCTGATGAAGGCGAGGTGCTCCTCGCGGGTGATCGTCCTCAGGCGCAGGCTCATTGCTCGGTGCTCCTCGTCGGTCGGGCTGCGGTGGGCCCAGGTTCTCGGGCTCGACCCTATCGTCCGGGGCCCGGCGGCCCGGCGCTGCGGGCACGACGGCGCCCCCGGCGGGTACCTGTCTGATGCAGATACGCGACGGGGGCGCCGAGGGTTCCTGGAGCCGGGTGTTTCAGCCCCAGAGGCCGCCGCGGGCGATGCCGAGGTAGAAGCCGATGGCGGAGGCGCCGAGCGCGATCATCAGGACGAAGCGCTCGGCGGTGGTGACCGAGACGAACATGCCCCACAGGCCGGTGAGGATCCCGGCCAGGCCGGTCCACGAGGTCAGCAGGTGCAGGTTGTAGAAGAACGAGGTGGTGAAGGCGATCACACCCAGCACGGCCGTCAGGGCCACCAGGGTGTTCTCGCGGGGGTGCGGGTGGCCGTCGGTGTTCAGCGTGAGGGCGGGCATGCGGTGGACGGACTGGGCCATGAGTCCCACCTCCTGGCGTGGAGACGAACGGGCAGGAATCCCGTTCCGTCCAGATTGCGGCGGTTGGGTCCGTCTCACAACCCCTATGCGTTTTGTTCGGCCGTCCGGGTGCAGGTAGGCTGTGCCGTCTGCACTGGTGTAGTTGTGCCCCCTTGCGCCCTCTTCCGGGTGACACCCCTGGTGGGTGTACGGGGCCCGACTGTCCGACCCGGCCGCTACCGTGGGCCGGAGTCGTCACCGCACCGGTGCCGACGCTACGCACAACCCTCCTGCCACGGAGAGACCGTGGCCGCTGAGTCCAAAGGAGGTGGGTTACTCATGCGTCACTACGAGCTGATGGTCATCCTCGACCCGTCGGTCGAGGAGCGCGCTGTCTCCCCCCTGATCGAGTCCTTCCTGGCCGTCGTCCGCAACGCCGGCGGCAAGGTCGAGAAGGTCGACACCTGGGGTCGTCGCCGTCTGGCTTACGAGATCAACAAGCAGTCCGAGGGCATCTACTCGGTCATCGACCTCAAGGCCACGCCTGAGGTCGTCAAGGAGCTCGACCGCCAGATGGGCCTGAGCGAGTCGGTTCTGCGGACCAAGGTCCTGCGCCCGGACACCCACTGAGCCACTTCTGAGGCCTTCGGGTCTCGGGTAGCTCGCGTCCGCTGTTTCACGTGAAACAGCGGTGAACGGACATCTTCCCGAGAGGTCATCACCACCATGGCAGGCGAGACCGTCATCACCCTCGTCGGCAATCTCGTCGACGACCCCGAGCTGCGCTTCACCCCGTCGGGTGCGGCGGTCGCGAAGTTCCGCATCGCGTCCACCCCCCGCACCTTCGACCGTCAGACGAACGAGTGGAAGGACGGCGAGAGCCTCTTCCTCACGTGCAACGTCTGGCGGCAGCCGGCGGAGAACGTGGCCGAGTCGCTGCAGCGCGGCATGCGCGTCATCGTGCAGGGCCGACTGCGCCAGCGGTCTTACGAGACCAAGGAAGGCGAGAAGCGGACGGTCTTCGAGGTCGAGGTCGACGAGGTCGGTCCGAGCCTGCGTTCGGCGACCGCGAAGGTCACCCGGGCCAACCGGTCCGGCGCTCCCGGCGGCGGCTTCGGCGGCCAGCAGGGCGGCGGCCAGGGCGGTAACTGGGGCGGTGGCAACGGTGGCGGCCAGCAGGGCGGCGGCAGCTGGGGTGGAAACTCCGGCGGCGGCCAGTCCGGCCCCTCCGACGACCCGTGGGCGTCCAGCGCCCCGTCCGGTGGAAACCAGGGCGGCGGCGGCTGGGGAGGCGCCCCGTCCGGTGGCGGCTTCTCGGAAGAGCCCCCGTTCTAAGAGCTGACAGATTTCGTGCGGCCCGGCCGCAGGCGTCCCCGGACGCCGGTCGGGCCGTGAACCCCAAATGGAGCACACCATGGCGAAGCCGCCTGCTCGCAAGCCGAAGAAGAAGGTTTGCGTCTTCTGCAAGGACAAGGTCAACTACGTTGACTACAAGGACACGAACCTGCTGCGGAAGTACATCTCCGACCGCGGAAAGATCCGTGCCCGCCGTGTCACCGGCAACTGCACCCAGCACCAGCGTGACGTCGCCACGGCCGTGAAGAACAGCCGTGAGATGGCGCTGCTGCCCTACACCAGCACCGCGCGCTAAGAGAGGGTGACCGAGTAATGAAGATCATCCTCACGCACGAGGTTCCGGGTCTCGGCTCCGCCGGCGAGGTCGTCGAGGTCAAGGACGGCTACGCCCGCAACTTCCTGGTCCCGCGTGGCTTCGCCATCCGCTGGACCAAGGGCGGCCAGAAGGACGTCGACGCGATCCGTCGCGCCCGCAAGATCCACGCGATCCAGACCCTGGACGCGGCCAACGAGGTCAAGGGCAAGCTCGAGGGCGTCCAGGTCAAGCTGGCCGTTCGCTCGGGTGACGCCGGCCGTCTGTTCGGCTCGGTGACCCAGGCCGACGTCGTCGAGGCCATCAAGGCCGCCGGCGGCCCGGCCGTGGACAAGCGCGCCGTCGCGATCGCCTCGCCGATCAAGACCGTGGGCACCCACAAGGTCTCGGTCAAGCTGCACTCGGACGTCGTGGCCAACCTCGACGTCGCCGTCGTGGCTGCCTGAGTTCCGTAGCACCGGCCGAGGGCCGGACTCCCCCAGGGGAGTCCGGCCCTCGGGCGTTCCCGGGCCCGCTCAGTCGCGCACGGCCCCGGTGACCAGCCAGCGGCCGCCGCGGGCGCGGGCCACCAGGAAGACCGCGCGGACCAGCATGAACAGGTTCATCGCCCACCACAGCCCGGCCAGCCCGGTGCCGGTGGCCGGGACCAGGAACGCGGCCGGGGCGAACACCGCCAGGGTGGCGAGCGCCGCCCGGGCCAGGTAGGGGCCGTCCCCGGCGCCCATCAGCACGCCGTCCAGCACGAAGACCAGGCCCGCCACCGGCTGGCTCAGCGCGAGCAGCAGCAGGGCCGTGTGCAGCTGCCCCTGGACCACCGGGTCGGGGGTGAACAGCGGGACGTACAGGGGGCGGGCCAGCACCACCAGCAGGCCCAGCACCACCCCGGAGCACAGGCCCCACTCGACCATCCGCCGGGTGGCCGCGCGGGCGCCCGGGACGTCCGAGGCGCCCAGGTAGCGGCCGATGACGGCCTGGCCGGCGATCGCGATGGCGTCCAGCGCGAAGGCCAGGAAGCTGAACAGCGTCATGGCGATCTGGTGCGCGGCGACCTGGTCGTCGCCGAGCCGGGCGGCCACCGCGGTGGCGATCATCAGCACCGCGCGCAGGCTGACCGTGCGGACCAGCAGCGGCCCGCCCGCCCTGGCCCCGGCCCGGATGCCCGCCGCGTCCGGCCGCAGCGAGGCCCGCTCCCGGCGGGCGCCGCGGACCACCACGACCAGGTAGACCGCGGCCATCCCGGTCTGGGCCAGCACGGTGCCCCAGGCCGAGCCGGCCACCCCGAGCCCGGCGCCGTACACCAGGCTGGCGTTCAGCCCGATGTTGGCGGTGAAGCCGCCGACGGCCACCAGCAGCGGCGTACGGGTGTCCTGGAGGCCGCGCAGCACGCCGGTGGCGGCCAGCACCAGCAGCATCGCCGGGATCCCCAGGGAGCTGATCCGCAGGTACGTCACGGTGTACGGCGCCGCGGTCGGCGAGGCGCCTAGCAGGTCGGCCGCCCAGGGGGCCAGCAGCAGGGTGAGCAGGACCACCGGGACGGCCAGGCCGACGGCGAGCCAGAGGCCGTCGACGCCCTGCTGGACGGCGCCCCGGCGGTCCCCGGCGCCGATCCGGCGGGCCACCGCGGCGGTGGTGGCGTAGGCGAGGAAGACGAACACCCCGGTGGCGGTGGTGAGGGCGGCGGAGGCGACGCCGACCCCGGCGAGCTGGGGGGTGCCGAGGTGGCCGACGATCGCGGAGTCGGCCATCAGGAACAGCGGTTCGGCGACCAGGGCGCCGAAGGCGGGCACCGCCAGGGCGAGGATCTCGCGGTCGTGGCCGCGTCGGTCGTGGCCGCGGCCGGTGGGGCTGCGTCTGGAGGGCTCGGCGGGGGCGGTGCTCATGCGCTCCAGGGTACTCATCCACAGGTAAGAGGCCAATGGCCGGTTCGGTCGTTACTCGAAACTGCGAGCGGTGTGCTCCGTCCGGTCCGTGCCCACGGCTGTTCGGCGGTGTGTGAAGAATTTCTCATGCACAGGCCCCGGAAGAGGTAATCGCAGGTCAACAGGTTGACGATGGATCGATCGTCCGGTTATCCACAGGAGCTTCCACAGGGGTGTCCACAGCTTTGCGGCAGTTCTCCACAGCCCGGGGCCGCTCGTCCACACCCCCTGTGGATAACCGCCTTGGCGCGAGGGCGTCCGGCGCCTTAGCGTGGGCCCTCCACCCGACACTCCCACCGGCCCCGGCGTCCGATTTGTCGGGGCCGTGGCGTACAAAGAGGAGCGGCTCCGCTCCACCCAGCCACCGGCAAGGCCCGCTCCAACTTCGCACCACTCGCTGATCGGGGAACACGCGTGACCGGCCCCCAGTACGACGACCACGACGCCCCGCCGCCGGAGGAGGACTGGCAGACCGCCGAGGACCCCTTCCCGGCCGGCGCCTTCGACGACGCCCCCTTCCCGGACGGTCCCGGCGACCGGCTGCCGGTCTCCCGCAACCGCGGCGGCCAGGGTGGCGGCGGCGGTCAGGGCGGCAACCGGGGCGAGGGCTTCCGCAAGGGCGGCGGCGACTTCAACGGCAGGGGCGGCAAGAACGGCAAGGGCGGCGGCCGGGACGACCGCAGGGACGACGAGGGCCACGGCGGCGTCGACGGCTTCGAACGCGTCCCCCCGCAGGACCTCGCGGCAGAGCAGTCCGTGCTGGGCGGCATGCTGCTCTCCAAGGACGCCATCGCCGACGTGGTCGAGGTGCTCAAGCCGGCCGACTACTACCGGCCCGCGCACGAGATGGTGCACGGCGCGATCCTCGACCTGTACGCCCGCGGCGAGCCGGCCGACCCGATCACCGTGGCCGGCGAGCTCACCAAGCGCGGCGAGCTCCAGCGCGTCGGCGGCGCCGCCTACCTGCACACCCTGGTCAACTCCGTCCCGACCGCGGCCAACGCCGAGTACTACGCCCAGATCGTCGCCGAGCGCGGGGTGCTGCGCCGCCTGGTCGAGGCCGGCACCCGGATCGCCGGCATGGGCTACGCCGCCGAGGGCGACGTGGACGAGATCGTCAACGCCGCCCAGGCGGAGATCTACGCCGTCACCGAGCAGCGCACCAACGAGGACTACGCGCCGCTCGCCCACATCATGGAGGGCGCCCTCGACGAGATCGAGGCGATCGGCTCCCGCAACGGCCAGATGTCCGGCGTGCCGACCGGCTTCGCCGACTTCGACGCGCTCACCAACGGGCTGCACCCCGGCCAGATGATCGTCATCGCGGCCCGCCCCGCGATGGGCAAGTCCACCCTGGCGCTGGACTTCGCCCGGGCCTGCTCGATCCACCACAAGCTGCCGAGCGTGATCTTCTCGCTCGAAATGGGCCGCAACGAGATCGCCATGCGCCTGCTCTCCGCCGAGGCCAGGGTCGCGCTGCACCACATGCGCTCCGGCAACATGACGGACGACGACTGGACGCGGGTCGCCCGCCGGATGCCGGACGTCAGCGAGGCGCCGCTGTTCATCGACGACTCGCCGAACCTGTCGATGATGGAGATCCGCGCCAAGTGCCGCCGGCTCAAGCAGCGCAACGACATCAAGCTGATCGTCATCGACTACCTCCAGCTGATGCAGTCCGGCGGCTCCCGCCGGGCCGAGAACCGCCAGCAGGAGGTCTCGGACATGTCCCGTAACCTCAAGCTGCTGGCCAAGGAGCTGGAAGTGCCGGTCATCGCGCTGTCCCAGCTGAACCGTGGTCCCGAGCAGCGCACCGACAAGCGGCCGATGGTCTCCGACCTGCGCGAGTCCGGCTCGATCGAGCAGGACGCCGACATGGTCATCCTGCTGCACCGCGAGGACGCCTACGAGAAGGAGTCCCCGCGCGCGGGCGAGGCCGACCTGATCGTCGCCAAGCACCGTAACGGTCCGACCGCGACCATCACCGTCGCCTTCCAGGGCCACTACTCGCGCTTCGTCGACATGACCCGGGACTGACGCCCGGGGCGGTGCGGCCGGTGCGGTCGGGGTGGCCGGTCAGAACCAGGACAGGCAGTGCGGCGGGCGCTCGGTGCGGAACAGGGCGTCGGCGAGGGCGACCGCCTCCGGGCGGTGGGCCCGGACGTGCCCGGCCCGCACCAGCGTGCCCACGGGGGTGCCGCCGAGGTAGACCGCGCCCAGGTCCCGCACGTCCAGCGTGAGGTCGGGCTCCCGGTCGGTCGGGACGCACACGGCCTCGCCGCTCCGGACGGTCAGCAGGTGGCGGGCGCGCTCGCCGAGGAACGGGTCGTCCACGTCGAGGACGAGCTCGCCGTCGGCGGACCAGCCGCGCGCGGTCAGCGCCCGGGGGACGTCCAGCAGCCGGACCCAGAGCCACTCGCTGCTGTTGCCCACCTGGGCGGCGCCGAAGTCCGCGAGCTGCCAGCGCAGCGGGTGCTCGGCCGGGAAGTGCTTGAAGACGACCTGGTCGACCAGGTCGTGCCCGAGCAGGAACCGGGCCAGGGCCGAGGTGACGGTGTCGTCGACGGCGACGGTCTCGTCCACCGTCAGGGTGTCCCCGTCCAGGGAGTAGCTGGCGTAGCCGTCCGGGGTGCCGGCGGCGTCGCGGTGGACGGCGATGTAGCGCGGCGCCGCGGCGACCGGGGGCTGCCCGGCGCCCAGGGCCCACCAGCGGTGCGGGCGGGACAGCGCACCGGGCCGGGCGCGGCGGTAGCGGTCGTAGACCTCCTCCAGGAGGTCCCGGCAGTCGGCGCGCCGCAGCAGCTCGACCGAGCCGGTGTCCGTGCCCCCGCCGGCCCGCGGGGCGGTGAAGGCGGCCCGGTGGCGCGGCACCGTCAACCGCCCGGTGTACGTCGCCGGGCCGTAGCCGAACCGGCCGTAGATCGCGGGCTCGGAGGCCAGCAGCACGGACAGGAACTCCCCGCGGGCCCGCAGGTCGGCGAGCTGGCGCCGCATCATCGCGGTCAGTACGCCCCGGCGGCGGTGGGTGGGCAGGACGCCGACGAAGCTCACTCCGGAGACCGGGGTGAGCGCCCCGCCGGGCAGGGTGAGCTCGAAGGAGTACGCGGCGGCGGTGCCGACCGGACGCCCGTCGTCCGTCACCGCGAGCAGGCCGCGCTCCGGTTCGATCGCCGACCACCAGACCCTGCTGCCGTCCTCGGCCCGGGCCTCCGGGAAGCGGCCGAACGCGGCGTGGACGGTGTCGACGAAGACGTCGAGGTCCTTCTCGGTCGTGGAACGGATCTCCATCGCTGCTGGGCCCTCCCCTGGGTACGGCCCACGGTGCGCGGGCCGCCGACAGTCCAGCCGTGACCGGTGGGCGGAGCAAACGAATTTCGCCCGGCCGTGGCCGGAGCGGGTCCGGGGGGCGGGGCGGGTCCGGGGGCGGATCAGACGGTGACGGTGGCCCGGAAGAGGGTGCCGGGGGTGCCGGAGAGGCGGGTCGGGGTGCCGGTGGCGGGGAGGAAGGCGGACTGGCCGCGGGCGAGGTCCAGTACGGCGCCGTCGGCGGCGGTGAGCCGGACGGCGCCCTCGGTGCAGAGCAGGATCTGCGGGGTGCGGCCGTCGATCTCCCGCTGCACGCCGTCCAGTTGGAAGCGGGACAGCCGGAACTCGTCGATCGGGACGGGGTAGAGCCGCTCGCCGGGGGTGCCCTCGACCGGGACGGGGTGCACCACCTCGGGGGCGCCGGGCTCGAAGAGCACGACCTTCAACAGTTCCGGGACGTCGATGTGCTTGGGGGTGAGGCCGGCCCGCAGCACGTTGTCCGAGTTGGCCTGGAGCTCCACGCAGACGCCGGACAGGTAGGCGTGCGGCACCCCGGCGCCCAGGTAGAGCGCCTCGCCGGCCCGTAGCCGGACGTGGTTGAGCAGCAGGCCGGCGATCACGCCGCGGTCGTCCGGGAAGTCCTTCGCGATCCGGGCGTACGGGGCGTGCGGGCCGTCCGGGTCGGTGCCGGCCAGCGCGGCGACGGTCTCCCGGACGGTCCGTGCGGCGGTCTCGTCGTCCAGGGTGAGCAGGGTGGCCAGGGTGCGGCGCAGCGCCTCGGCCTCGGCCTCGGGGCCGCCGTCCTCGCCGACGGCCAGCAGCGCGATCAGCGGGTCCAGCCCGGGCACCCCGAGGGCGGCCATCAGCTGCGCCGCCCCGGCGGGCCGGCGGAAGCCGCACAGGCCCTCGAAGTCGCCGAGCGCGCACACCATTTCGGGCTTGTGGTTGTCGTCGCGGTAGCTCCGCTCCGGGGCGTCCGGCGCGATGCCGAGGGCGTTCTCGGCGGCGAAGCCGGCCCGGGCCTGGTCCGGTGTGGGGTGGGCCTGGATGGACAGCGGGATGCCGGCGGCGAGCACCTTGAACAGGAACGGCAGGCTCGGCCCGAACCGGGCCACGCTCGCCGCGCCGAGCTCGCCCTCGGGGTCGGCCGCGATCAGCTCGTCCAGTCGGCGCGGGCCTTCGCCGCGGTCGGCCCGGGACGGGTCGCCGGGGTGGGCGCCCATCCACAGCTCGGCCTGCGGTTCGCCGGTCGGCTCCTGGCCGAGCAACTCGGGCAGGGCCGTGAGCGACCCCCAGGCGTACGGGCGGACGGTGTTGACGAGCCTGTCCATGCGCGCGGTCCTACTCCTTCGCTGACGGGGCTGCCCCGGACGTCCCGGGTCCGGGCCGGCGGTGCGGGCCCGGCGGTGCGGGCCCGGCGGTGCGGGCGGTCCGGGCCCGGGCAAGGGCATCGACCCTAGCTGACCTGGGTCGCCCGCGGGGAAACGGTGGGCATCAGGGGGGAGTGCCGTGGTCCGACCAGCGGTTCCCGGGCGCGGTAGTAGAATGCCAGGACGCAGTAGTATCCGCCCCCCGCAGCATTCTCCACCGTGGTCATCCCGTCGGCGGGCTGTCGGCGGGGCCGCGTTCCAGAGTGCGGGCGACGGTGTTCTGACACTCCCCGCCATCGGCCGAGAGGTTTGTACGTGACCGTGAACCAGCAGAGTTTTGCTGATCTCGGCAGGGTCCTGGTGATCATCCCGACCTACAACGAGGCGGAGAACGTCGAGCGGATCGTCGGCCGGGTCCGTGCCGCGGTGCCCGAGGCGCACGTGCTGGTCGCCGACGACAACAGCCCCGACGGCACCGGCGAGCTGGCGGACAAGCTGGCCGCCGAGGACGGCAACGTCCACGTCCTGCACCGCAAGGGCAAGGAGGGCCTGGGCGCCGCCTACCTCGCGGGCTTCCGCTGGGGCATCGACAACGGCTACGACGTCCTGGTCGAGATGGACGCGGACGGCTCGCACCAGCCCGAGGAGCTGGACCGGCTGCTGGGCGCGCTGCGCGGCGCCGACCTGGTGCTCGGCTCGCGCTGGGTGCCGGGCGGCCGGGTGGTGAACTGGCCGAAGTCGCGCCTGCTGCTCTCCCGCGGCGGCTCGACCTACTCGCGGCTGATGCTGGGCGTGCCGATCCGGGACGTCACCGGCGGCTACCGGGCCTTCCGCAAGGAGACCCTGCTGGGCCTGGGCATGGACGAGGTGGCCTCGGCCGGCTACTGCTTCCAGGTCGACCTGGCCTGGCGCACGGTGAAGGCCGGCTTCAAGGTCGCCGAGGTGCCGATCACCTTCGTCGAGCGCGAGCTCGGGGCCTCCAAGATGAGCCGCGGCATCGTGGTCGAGGCGCTCTGGCGGGTGACCTCCTGGGGTGTCGCCGACCGGGTGTCCCGGGCGCGCGGCGGTGCCGCGAAGGGCTGAGCCGCCCCCGATCGTGCGAAGGGCCCGTCTGCCGGGATACGGCGGACGGGCCCTTCGTCGTACCCGGGGGCGACCGGCTGTCGAGGCCGGCCGGTCAGCAGCCGCCCCGGAGGGCGCTCTCCGGCAGGTAGCGGTCGGCCCAGACGGCCAGCTCGTTGAGGGCCGGTTTCAGGGCGACGCCGCCCTCGGTGAGCCGGTAGCTGACCCGCAGCGGCGGGCCGGGGTCGACCTCGCGGACGACCAGCCCGGCCTCGGTCAGTTCGGTCAGCCGGTCGGAGAGCATCCGCTCGCTGATGCCCGGTACGGCGCGGCGCAGCTCGGAGAAGTAGGCCGGTCCGCCGTTGTTGAGCACGCCCAGCAGCATGCCGGTCCAGCGCTTGCCGAGCAGGGTGAACACCCGGTTGAGGGCCAGGTCGACGTTGGCGCAGCCGCCGCGGACGGCAGGGGCGGCGCACGCGTCGACCGCGGTCGGTACTGCGTCGGTCACTACCTCGGGCTCGGCCATGGATCCAGCGTACTCGACCGGGCACTAGTGACTGCGGAAAAGTAAGCTGCTACCTTAGTTGCAGCTGCGAGGGAAAAGGCAGCTACTAATTCTCTGGAGGACCGCCATGCCCACGCTCCTGCACATCGACTCCTCGGCGCTCACCGACGGCTCCGTCTCCCGCGAGGTCACGGCCGCCTTCCGGGCCGCCTGGGAGGCCGAGCACCCCGGCGGCACGGTGGTCCACCACGACCTCGCCGCCGACCCGATGCCGCACCTGGACGCCGCCGGCATCACCGCCGGATACCTCCCGGCCGAGGCGCGCACCGCCGAGCAGGCCGCCGCCTTCGCGCTGCGCGAGCGGCTGATCGTCGAGCTGGAGACCGCCGACGCCGTGCTGATCGGCGCCCCGATGTACAACTTCACGATCCCGTCGACCCTCAAGGCCTGGCTGGACCAGGTGGTCCTGATGGGCCGCACCGCCGGCGAGCAGCCCTCCGCCAAGGGCACCCCGGTCACCGTGGTCGCCTCCCGCGGCGGCTCGTACGGCCCCGGCGCCCCGCGCGAGCCGTTCGAGTTCGTCATCACCTACCTGGAGAAGGTACTGGCCGGCGGGCTCGGGCTGGAGGTCGACTTCATCGTCCCGGAGTTCACCATGGCGGCGAGCGTCCCGGCGCTGGCCGAGTTCGTCCCGGTCGCCGCCGAGTCCAAGGCCAAGGCCCTGGAACTGGCCGCCGCCCGGGGCAAGGAGCTCGCCGCCCGGGCCGCGGTGTGACGTGCGCCCGAAGGCGCGTCCCACCGGGCGCGCCTTCCGCGCAATCGGCGGCCGGTACTCCCATGCTGTAGGGCGCAGGAAGTCCGACCGCCGACCAGAGGGAGCAGCCCGTGACGTCGTCCCCGCCCGAGGAGAGCGCCGGCGCGGAACGGGTGGACGCCGAGCCCGTCGCGGCCGGGCTCCCCGACGACGCCGGGCGGACCGCCCGACCGCTGGAGGTCTCCGTCTTCACCGGGCCCGAGTCGTCCTTCTTCGCCACCTCCACGCTGATCCTCGGCGAGCAGACCGCGATCCTCGTCGACGCCCAGCTCACCCGCAGCGCCGGGCGCGAACTGGCCGAATGGGTCGCGGGCAAGGGCCGCCGGCTGCTCGCCGTCGTGGTCACCCACCAGCACCCGGACCACTACTTCGGGGCCGAGGAGGTGCTGAGGCTCTTCCCGGACGCCCAGCTGCTGGCCGCCCCGGCGGTGGTCGAGGGCATCCGGCGCACCGTCGCGGCCAAGGTCGCCCAGTGGAAGCCGGTCTACGGCGACGACATCCCGGACCACCCGCTGGTGCCCGCCCCGCTGCTGCCGCAGCCGCTGATGCTCGACCGCCAGGTCATCCCGGTGCTGCTGCTCGGCCAGGCCGACTGCGGGGAGTCCACGGTCGTCCACGTGCCGAGCATCCGGACCGTGATCGCCGGGGACTTCGTCTGCAACGGCACCCACGTGTGGACCGCCGACACCACCCCGGCCCAGCGCACCACCTGGGGCCACAACCTCGGCCGGATCGCCGACCTCGGCGTGGACCGGGTGATCGCCGGGCACCGCGCCCCCGACCAGGGCGACGACGCGGCCCGGGTGCTCGCCTTCACCGGGGAGTACCTGCGGGACTTCGACCGGCTGCTCGCCGAGCACCCGGACGACCCGGAGGCGCTGGTCACGGCGATGAACGAGCGGTACGGGGAGCTGACCCTGCCGTCCTTCCTGGACCTGGGGGCGGCCGCCAACACCGCCCGGTCCGCCGCCGCTCCGGCGGTCGGGGCCGAGGACGGGGCCGAGGGTGAGGACGAAGAGGGGACGGCCGGGGACGGCCCGGACGGGGCCGACCGGTAGGGCGGGATACTGGCGGCATGACGACGCCGTACGACGTGATCGTTCCGGCGGGCGGCGCGGCCCGGAGGCTGGGCGGCGTCGACAAACCCGGCCTGACCGTCGGCGAGTCCACCCTGCTGGACCGGGTGCTCGCCGCCTGCACCGGTGCCCGGACCACCGTGGTGGTCGGCCCCGCCCGGCCCACCGCGCGCCCGGGCGTCCGCTGGACCAGGGAGCAGCCGCCCGGCGGCGGGCCGGTCGCCGCCGTCGCGGCCGGGCTCGACCTGGTCACCGCGGACACCGTGCTGCTGCTCGCCGCCGACCTGCCCTTCCTGGACCGCCGTACGGTGGACCGGCTGGTCGCCGCCCTCGACCGGGCCGGACCGCACGCCGACGCCGCCGTACTGGTCGACGCGGGCGGCCGCGACCAGCCGCTCGCCGCCGCCTACCGCACCGCCCCGCTGCGCGCCGCGCTCGCCGGGCTCGGCGACCCGGCCGGGCAGCCGCTGCGCCGCCTGGTCGGCGGGCTGCCCGGGCTGCGGGTCGCCGACACCGACAACGTCGCGTACGACTGCGACACCTGGGAGGACCTGGAACGGGCCCGGGAGCGGGAGAAGTCCTGACCGGCGGCCGGGCGCTGAGCGGGCCTCACCGGGCCGGGCCGCCGGTCGTGAGGGGAACGACGCGCCCCGCACACGGGGTGAACACCTCGGGGAAACCGCCGATCGGGCAGCATGGGCGCATGGAGCGCACGCTGGAAGACTGGATCGCCGAGGTCAAGGCCGACCTGGGCATCGACCTGGACGTGGACGTCCGGGGACTGCTCGACCTGGCCCGGGTGGTCGCGCACGGGGTGGCCCGGCCCGCCGCGCCGCTGACCGCCTTCCTGATCGGCTACGCGGCCGCGCAGCAGGGCGGCGGGGCGGAGGCCGTGGCCGAGGCCTCCCGGCGGACCGCGGCGCTCGCCGAGCGGTGGAGTCCGGCCGACGGCCCGGGGGAGCCGTGAGCGAGGTCGGACGGACCACCGTGACCGTTCCCGCCACCGGCCCCGGCGTGCTGAGCTGGTCGCGCGCCCGGGAGGCCGCGCGCCGGGCCGGGCTGCGGCCGCTGCCGGTGATCGGGCTGCCGCTGGCCGAGGCGCTCGGGCACGTCCTCGCCGAACCGCTCGGCGCGCTCACCGACCTGCCCGCCTTCGACACCTCCGCGATGGACGGCTGGGCGGTCGCCGGGCCGGGGCCCTGGAAGGTCACCGGCCGGGTGCTGGCCGGCCGCACCGAGGTGGCGCCGCTGGCCGACGGCGGCGCCGTCGAGATCGCCACCGGCGCCCAACTGCCGCCCGGCGCCACCGCCGTACTGCGCCGCGAACACGGCCGTGCGGACGGCGCGCTGCTGCGCGACACCGGCCCCCAGCAGCTGACCACCGGCCAGGACGTCCGCCCGCGCGGCCAGGAGTGCCGCCGGGGCGAGGAGTTGCTGCCCGCGGGGACGGTGGTCGGGCCGGCCGTGCTCGGCCTGGCCGCCGCCTGCGGCCACGACCGGCTCGCCGTGCGCCGTCGGCCGGCGGTCCAACTGCTGGTGCTCGGCGACGAGTTGCTCGACACCGGGATCCCCGGACCCGGGCTGGTCCGGGACGCGCTCGGCCCGCTGCTGCCGCCCTGGCTGCGGGCGGCCGGCGCCGACGTGACCGAGGTCCGCTGCGTCCAGGACGACTTCGGGCTGCTGCGGGACGCCCTGCGGCACTCCACCGCCGACGTCGTGGTCACCACCGGCGGGACGGCCGCCGGTCCGGTGGACTTCCTGCACCGGGCGCTCGCCGAGGCCGGCGCCCGACTGCTGGTGGACGGCGTGGCCGTCCGCCCCGGACACCCCATGCTGCTGGCCGAACTCAGCGGCGGGCGCCACCTGGTGGGCCTGCCGGGCAACCCGCTCGCCGCCGTCGCCGGCATGGTCACCCTGGCCCTGCCGCTGCTGCACGCCCGCGGTGGCCGGGCACCCGGCGCGCCCGCGCTCGCCCCGGCGGCCGTCCTGCTGCCCGGGCACCCGGTGGACACCCGGCTGCAACCGGTGCGGCGCACCGCCGAGGGCGTGGTGCCGCTCGCCTTCGACGGGCCCGCGATGCTGCGCGGCCTCGCCCGGGCCGAGGCCCTGGCCGTCGTCCCGCCCGGCGGGGCGGCCGCGGGGGAGACCGTCGAACTGGTGGAGGCACCATGAGCAGGTTGCGACGCATCTCGGCGCCGGGGACGGAGCCGTGGGCGGACGCCGGGATCGTGCTGCCCGCGCGCCGCACCGCGCCCGCCGTCCGGCAGGTCGGCTCACGGCTGCTGGTCGCGCTGGCCGTGCTGGTCGCCACCTCGGTGATCGTCTACCTCGACCGGGCCGGCTACCACGACAACGCGGGCGGCGAACTCAGCTTCCTGGACGCGGCGTACTACGCCACCGTGACGCTCTCCACCACCGGCTACGGCGACATCACCCCGTACAGCGACGGCGCGCGGCTCACCAACATCTTCGTGATCACCCCGCTGCGCGTGGTGTTCCTGATCATCCTGGTCGGCACCACGCTGGAGGTGCTCACCGAACGGACCCGCCTGCAATGGCGGTTGAACCGCTGGAGGTCCACCGTGCGCGAGCACACCGTCGTCATCGGCTTCGGGACGAAGGGGCGCAGCGCCGTCGACACCCTGCTCGGGCAGGGGGTGAAGGCGGAGGAGATCGTCGTCGTCGACCCGCAGCGCAAGGTGATCGAGCACGCCTCGCAGCACGGCCTGGTCGGGGTGGTCGGCGACGCGACCCGGACCGACACCCTGGTGCGGGCCGCCGTCCCCGCCGCGGCCCGGATCGTGGTCGCCCCGGAACGGGACGACACCGCGGTGCTGATCACCCTGACGGCACGGCAGCTGAACAAGGGCGCCACCGTGGTCGCGGCCGTCCGGGAGGACGAGAACGCACCCCTGCTGCGGCAGAGCGGCGCCGACGTCGTGGTCACCAGCTCCAGTTCGGCCGGGCGGCTGCTCGGGCTGTCGATGCTCAGCCCGCACGCCGGGGCGGTGATGGAGGACCTGCTGACGTACGGGAACGGGCTGGACGTGGTCGAGCGTCCGGTCACCCGGGCCGAGGCGGGCCACAGTCCGCGCGCGTGCGAGGAACTGGTGGTCGCGGTGGTCCGGGGCCGGCGGGTGCTCAACTACACCGAGCCGGAGGCCGCCGTGCTGCAGCTCACCGACCGGGTGATCGTCATCAAGTCGGCCGCGCAGGGCGGGGCCTGAGCCCCGGAGCGCCGTGCGCCGCAGTAGGTTCGGGGCATGCATGCGATGACGATTCCCGTACCCGGCGGCCCCGAGGCACTGGTGTGGGCCGAGGTCCCCGACCCGGTGCCCGGCGAGGGCGAGGTCCTGGTCGAGGTGGCGGCCACCGCCGTCAACCGCGCCGACCTGCTCCAGCGGCAGGGCTTCTACAACCCGCCGCCCGGCGCCTCCCCCTACCCCGGACTGGAGTGCGCCGGGCGGATCGTCGCGCTCGGCCCGGGCGTGGCCGGCTGGGCCGTCGGCGACGAGGTGTGCGCGCTGCTGGCCGGCGGCGGCTACGCCCAGCGGGTCGCGGTGCCGAGCGGGCAGCTGCTGCCGCTGCCGAAGGGGCTGAGCCCGGAGCAGGCCGCCGCCCTGCCGGAGGTGGCCTGCACCGTGTGGTCCAACGTCTTCCTCACCGCGCACCTGCGGCCGGGCGAGACGGTGCTGCTGCACGGCGGCGCGAGCGGGATCGGGACGATGGCGATCCAGCTGGCCAAGGCGGTCGGCGCCCGGGTCGCGGTGACGGCCGGCAGCGCGGCGAAGCTGGCCCGGTGCACCGAGCTGGGCGCGGACATCGCGATCGACTACCGGGAGCAGGACTTCGTCGAGGTGCTCCGGGAGGCCACCGACGGGGCCGGGGCGGACGTGGTCCTGGACATCATGGGGGCCAAGTACCTGCAGCGGAACGTGGAGGCGCTGGCCGTCAACGGGCGGCTGGTGATCATCGGGCTGCAGGGCGGGGTGAAGGGCGAACTCGACCTCAACGCGCTGCTGCGCAAGCGGGCGGCGGTGATCGCCACCAACCTGCGCGGGCGGCCGCTGGCCGAGAAGGCGGCGATCGTGGCGGCGGTGCGGGAGCACGTGTGGCCGCTGGTGGAGTCCGGGGTGGTGAAGCCGGTGGTGGACCGGGTGCTGCCGCTGACGGAGGTCGGCGAGGCGCACCGGGTGCTGGAGGCGGGGGAGCAGGTCGGGAAGGTCGTGCTGACGGTCTGAGCGCTGGGCCCGGTCCGGGGCGGGGGTACCGCCGCGTGTCCGAAATGCCGCGATTGTCGGACTGTGTGAGGCTGGTGCGGAGCTGTCCCGCCGCCGAACCCGCCTCCGGGCGCGGTCGGCCGTCGGAAGGACTCCGACCGTGGCCGCACCCCCGCACACCGCCCTCGGGCCGTTGCCCGCCGCGCTCCACCACCGCCCCGACCGCCGTGCCCGGCGGCTGGTCGCGGCGGCCGTGCTGGGGCTGACGCTCCCGCTGGCCGCCGCGACCGCCGCGGTGGCGCTCCCCGCGCCGGGTGCCTCGGCGCCGGGGCACGCGCGGGCGGACGCTCCGGTGCCGGCCGGCGGGGAGCAGCGGGCGGACCGGTCCGATCCGGCAGCGCAGCCCGACCAGGCGGACGGGACGGATACGGCGGACGGGACGGATACGGCGGACGGGACGGATACGGCGGACGGGACGGACGGCGCGGACCAGGCCTGGTTCGCGCCGAAGGCCGCACCGCCGCAGTACGGGGTGCCCGACCGGTCGCGCCCGGACCTCGCCGAGCTCAGGGCGCACCGCCACCACCCGGCCGCCGCCCTGGAACGGCCCGACCAGGCCGTCGAGCAGGCGCCGGACCAGGCCCCCGAGCAGGCCCCCGAGCAGGCCGTCGAGCAGCTGCCCGAGCAGCCGCCCGAGCAGGCCCCGGACCAGGGCGCCCAGGCCGACCGGCCGGACCCGGCCGCGGACACCCCGGACGCCCAGGACCCCGCCGCCGACCAGGACACCGTCACGACGGCCGCCCAGCCGGTGGCGGCCACGGCGGTCACCGGGGTCCTCCCCGCCCGCTGGCAGGACCCCTCCACCCTCCAGCTGCCGCTGGGCGTGGGCCTGGGGCTGATCGGCTGCGGCCTGGGGCTGGTGGGCCTGCGGCTGCGGAAGGGCTGAGCGGGCGGGCCGGCGGCGTGGAGGTTCGGTGCGGGTTCCCGGGGGACACGGCCGCGGCGAGGGGTGGGTTTCGCGGGGTGGTCGGGGAGGTGCTGTGTGCGACCGGAGTGGCGCGGGGGACGGCGCACGCGCGGGCGCGGACGGTCGGGTCGGGGCGGGAACTGAGTATCCGTACGGATTCCCGGGCGGGCCGCGGGGGCGTACCGTCGTCACGGTTGGCGCAGGACGGCGGGACGCACGGGGGCTTCCGCCCGACCAACCCCAGTGAGAGAGAATGTTGTTCATGACGAATCCGATGAACGAGCGCTCGTCGCAGGAGCCCTTCCGGGCCGCCGGCGGGCAGTCGCAGGACGGCCAGAAGGTGCTGATCGTCGGACCGGACGGGCTGCCCGTGGGCCAGGGGTTCGCCGCGGTACCGATCGGGGGGGACGAGGACGCGGACATGCCGCGCGAGCTCCCGGTGACCGAGATGGTCGAGCAGCCCGCCAAGGTCATGCGCATCGGCAGCATGATCAAGCAGCTGCTGGAGGAGGTCCGGGCGGCGCCCCTCGACGAGGCCAGCCGGGTCCGGTTGAAGGACATCCACGCCAGCTCGATCAAGGAGCTGGAGCTCGGGCTGGCCCCGGAGCTGGTCGCCGAGCTGGAGCGGCTCTCGCTGCCGTTCACCGACGACACCATCCCGACCGAGGCCGAGCTGCGGATCGCCCAGGCCCAGCTGGTGGGCTGGCTGGAGGGCCTGTTCCACGGCATCCAGACCGCCCTGTTCGCGCAGCAGATGGCCGCGCGGGCGCAGCTGGAGCAGATGCGGCGCGCGCTGCCGCCCGGTCTGCACGGCGGCGAGCCGGACGAGGAGGACCCGGGTCAGGGCCGCGGGATCCGCTCCGGCCCGTACCTGTAGGCCCGTACCTCCAGGCCCGTAGCCGTGGGCCCGCCGGGCTCGTAGCCGTGGGCCCGCCGGGCCCGGACCCGCCCGCCGGACCCGCCCCGGGGCCGGACGTACCGCGACGATCCGCCCCGGACCGGCGTGCGGGGAGCGGGCGCCGACGGTCCGGGGGCGGGACCGGCCCTGGGCCGATCACCGTCGGCGGGAGCCGATACCCTGACCCCTGTCGCAGGCCGGTGGAGCCGCCGCGACAGGGGTTCGCCGGGCCAGTGGGCCGGGCCACCACGCACGGACGAGACCGAACGTCACGGTTGCGGCAGGACCACCGCGCCGAGGGGGAGCAGGGGACCATGAGCGAGCACGGCAACGCGGCGGCCGGGGGCTTCTCCCTGGGCAACGGCCGCTATGTGCTGCAGCGGCTGCTGGGCGAGGGCGGCATGGCCTCCGTGCACCTCGCGTACGACAGCGTGCTGGACCGGCAGGTCGCGTTGAAGAGCATGCACAGCGAGCTGGGCCGGGACGACTCGTTCAAGGAGCGGTTCCGCCGTGAGGCCCAGGCGGTGGCCCGGCTGGAGCACCCGAACATCGTCACGGTCTACGACAGCGGCGAGGACGTGGCCCCGGACGGCTCCAGCACGCCGTACATCGTCATGCAGCTGATCGACGGCAAGGGCCTGCGCGAGGCGATCAACGAGGCGGTCGCCCAGTACGGCGCGATGCCGGCCGACGAGGCCCTGAAGGTCATCGTCGGCGTGCTGAACGCGCTGGAGGCCTCGCACGACATGGGCCTGGTGCACCGCGACATCAAGCCCGGCAACGTCATGTTCGACCGCAAGGGCAACGTCAAGGTCATGGACTTCGGCATCGCCCGGGCGCTGGAGTCCGGCGTCACGTCGATGACCCAGACCGGCATGGTGGTCGGCACCCCGCAGTACCTGTCGCCCGAGCAGGCCCTCGGCAAGCCGGTGGACGCCCGCTCCGACCTGTACTCGGTCGGCGTGATGCTCTTCGAGATGCTCACCGGCCAGCTGGTCTTCGACGGCGACTCGGCCTTCTCGATCGCCTACAAGCACGTCCAGGAGGAGCCGCCGGCGGCCTCCAGCCTCAACCGGTCGGTCGTCCCGGTGGTGGACGCCTTCGTGGCGCAGGCGCTGCGCAAGGACCCGGCCCACCGGTTCCAGAGCGCGGCCGCGATGCGGGACGAGGCGGAGCGGCTGATCGCCGAGTTGAAGGGCGGCGGCGCCGGGCACGCGCTGCAGGCCAGCTCCCCGCTGGTGATCAAGGAGGGGCCGCGCTCGGTGCACGCCACTCCGCAGGCGCCGCAGACCCCGCACCCGCAGTACCTCCAGCAGGGCGGGCCGCAGGCCCAGCCGCAGCAGCCGCCGCAGTACCGGACGCCGCCGCCGGCCTACCAGACGCCGCACCCGCAGTACCTCCAGCAGGGCGGGCCGCAGGCCCAGCCGCAGTACCGGACCCCGCCGCCCGCGTACCAGACCCCGGGCCCGCAGGCCCCGCACACGCCGCAGCCCTTCCAGCGGCCGATGCACACCCCGGGCCCGCAGCCGATGCCGCCGTACCAGCAGCCGAAGCCCAGCGGCGGCGGCTGCTCCACGGCCTTCGTGGTGATCGCGATCATCGTCGGCGTGCTGGTGCTGGCCGGCATCATCATCGCGATCGTGGTCAACAAGGCGCAGAACACCACCAACGGCAAGTTCCACTCCGAGCGCCCGGCCGCGGTCGTGGTGGTGGACCCGCAGGCCGACCGGGGCGGTCTGCTCTGACGGATTTCCGCCCCTCCGCGCGTGTCACGGGTGCGCGCCGGAAGCGGTAGCGTTCGGGGATACGTAAGCGACAGGGCACCGCGAATCCGAGCGAACGCCCGGGGCGAGGAGCGATGGCACAGACGCAGCAGCCGGACGACGAGACGGGTGCCCGAGCGAACGGCCGGACCGGCGGCACGCCGGGGATCCCCGGGCCGGGCAGCGAATCCGCGACCTCCGCGCTGCCGCCGTTCGGCGGTTCGCAGACACCGGGCCGCGGGGTGCCGATGGGCACGGTCGGCGACGGCCGCTACCGGCTGACCCACCGGCTCGGCCGCGGCGGCATGGCCGAGGTCTTCGCCGCCGAGGACGTGCGGCTGGGCCGCACCGTCGCGGTCAAGCTGCTGCGCGGCGAGCTGGCGCAGGACGACATCGCCCGGGTGCGCTTCACCCGCGAGGCGCACGCCGTCGCGGCGCTCAACCACCACTCGATCGTCGCGGTCTACGACACCGGCGAGGAGTACGTCGGGGACGAGTCCACGCCGTACATCGTGATGGAGCTGGTCGAGGGCCGGACCGTCCGCGAGCTGCTGGCGGACGAGGAGGCGCCGCCGGTCGACCAGGCGCTGATCATCATCGCCGGGGTGCTGGAGGCGCTGGCCTACAGCCACCGCAACGGCATCGTGCACCGCGACATCAAGCCCGCCAACGTGATCATCACCAACGCCGGCGCGGTCAAGGTGATGGACTTCGGCATCGCCCGGGCGCTGACCGGCGGGGCCACCACGATGACCCAGACCGGCATGGTCATGGGCACCCCGCAGTACCTGTCGCCCGAGCAGGCGCTCGGCAAGCCGGTCGACCACCGCTCCGACCTGTACGCGGCCGGCTGCATGCTCTTCGAACTGCTCACGCTGCGCCCGCCGTTCACCGGCGACACCCCGCTCTCGGTGGTCTACCAGCACGTCCAGGACCCGCCGATGCCGCCCTCGCAGGCCAACGGCCGGGTGCCGGTCGGCCTGGACCCGCTGGTGCTGCGCTCGCTCGCCAAGAACCCGGACGACCGCTTCCAGGACGCCGACGAGTTCCGCGCCCACCTGCAGCACGCGCTGCGCGAGATGCACGGCGCGGGCGGGGCCGGCTGGGTCGGCGCGGGCACCGGGCTGCCCGGGGACACCGGGGCCACCCAGGTGCTCCGGCCGGACCAGGCGGCCGCCACCCAGGCCTTCGGCGCGGTCGGCGCCGGCGACCAGACCTCGGTGATGCCGTACTCCACGGGCGGCCCGCACACCCCCTCCCCGTACCAGGGCGGCGGCTCGTACGGCGGCGGTGGCGGCGAGGACGACCACGGCGACCACGGCGGCCGGCGGCGCGGGCCCTGGGGCTGGCTGGCCGGCGGGATCGCCGTGCTGGTCGCGGCCGGGGCCGGGATCGCCTTCGCGCTCAGCGGCACCGACGTGAAGACGCCCGTCGTGCCCAGCACGCCCGAGCCGGCGGTCAGCACCGTCGAGTCGACCACGCCGACCCAGAGCGGCCAGCTGACCCCGCCGCCGTCGACCTCCGGCAGCCGGCGGCCGCAGCAGCCGAGCGACCCCGGGACGTACGGCGGCAGCGGTGGCGGGGGCGGCACCAACATGTCGCCGTCGCCGACGGGGAAGCACACCCCGACCCCGACGCCGACGGCCACCCACACGCCGAGCGCCTCCGCGACGGCGACGGGCGGGGCGAGCGCCTCGGCGTCGGTGCCGCCCGGCGGCGACGGGGGCAGCACTGGCAGCTCGAAGCCGCTGCCGTCGCAGACCCCGGTCAAGCCGCCGGTGACACCGCCGGTCGGCGGCGGCAACTGACGGATCAGTTGGCGAAGGCGTCCAGGACCTGCTCGTACTCCTGGCACCACCACGCCAACTGGCCCGCCGAGGCGGGGTAGAGCGGGTCGGCCCGGTGGTCGGCCCGCTGGTAGCGCCACTGCAGCATCCAGAAGTCGTTCAGCCGCTCCCACCAGACCCGGTGGACGGCGGCGGCCAGGTGCTCGGCGGTGGCGGCACCGGAGGCCCGGTAGGCCTGGGAGTAGCGGCGGACCCGGACCAGGTCGAGGGCGCCGCTGGTGCGGTCGTTGAAGAGCAGGGTGGCGGCCCGGACGGCCTCCTCGGCGCGCGGCTGCGGGCCGAGCTTGTCCCAGTCGAGCACCGCGGTGACCCGCTCGCCGCCGTCCGGGCCCGCGGTGTGGATCAGGTTGAGGCCGTGGAAGTCGCCGTGGGTCCAGCCGGTGGGCGGGGCGGCGAGCGGGTCGGGCCGTCGCTGGGCGTGCTCGGCGAGCAGTTCCAGCCTTTCGTCGAGCCGTCGGACGACGAGGGCGTCCAGGTCGCCGTTCGGGCGGTGCGCGCGGGCGCGGCGCCGCAGGTCGCGGGCGAGTTCGGCGCTGTCGAGGGGGTCGGCGCTGCGGTAGCCGTCGGGCTGGTCGAGGGGGGCGCAGACGTCGTCGAGTGCGCCGTGCAGTCGGCCGAGCAGCGCGCCGAGGGCGTCGCACTGCGGTGGTTCGAGCTCAGTACCGTGCCGGTGTCGGCCATCGGTCCAGGGGAACAGGGCGAACAGGCGGCCGTTCAGGCCGGCCACCGTCGCGCCGCGGTCGGAGCAGTTCAGCGGGGGTGCCACCGGCAGGCCGAGGGCGTGCAGGTCGGTCATGGCGCGGTGGTGGGCGAGGATCTTCGGGCGGTTGGCGGTGGCGGCGTCGACGTAGCACTTCAGGAAGTACGCGCCGGCCTCGGTGGTGACCCGGTAACCGCGGTTGAGCAGGCCTTCCGCGACCGGTTCGGCGGTGAGCAGCCGCCCCACCCGGAACCGGGCCAGGACCTCGGCGAGTGCGCTGCGCGGTACCGGTGGGCTGAGGGTCCCTATCGGCGGTGCGGAGAGGTCGGGGCGGGCCGGGGCGCAGGCGAGGGTCTGGCTGAAAGTCACGTGCAGAGGTTATGGCCCCCTGGTGGGGGCCCTTGACAAACCGTCACATGTGTGAAGGACCGTATCAGTACTGATGATCGGCCTGGTGCCGCGCCACGTACGCCGCCGCCTGGGTGCGTCGCTCCATGCCCATCTTGGCGAGCAGACTGGAGACGTAGTTCTTCACCGTCTTCTCGGCGAGGTGCAACTCGTTGCCGATCTGACGATTGGTCATCCCCTCGCCGATCAGATCGAGGATCCGCCGCTCCTGCTTGGTGAGTTGGGCCAGCCGCTCGTCCTCCTTCTCGCCGCCGTCGCGCAGTCGGGCGAGCACCCGGCTGGTGGCGACCGGGTCGAGCAGGGAGCGGCCGGCCGCGACGTCCCGGACGGCGGTGATCAGGTCGGTGCCGCGGATCGCCTTCAGGACGTAGCCGGAGGCGCCGGCCATGATCGAGTCGAACAGTGCCTCGTCGTCGGAGAACGAGGTCAGCATCAGGCACTTGATCTCGGGCAGCCGGGAGCGGATCTCGCGGCAGACCTCGACCCCGTTGCCGTCCGGCAGCCGGACGTCGAGCACCGCGACGTCGGGGTGGACCGCGGGGATCCGGGTGAGCGCCTCGGCGGCGGTGCCGGCCTCGCCGACGATCTCGATGTCGTCCTCGACCGACAGCAGGTCGTGCACGCCCCGTCGGACGACCTCGTGGTCGTCGAGCAGGAACACCCTGATTTGTCCGTTATCAGTCACGCCCAAAGCCTCCCATACCACCGTACAAAAGGCCTATCGTCCCCAGTGCCGTAAAGGCGGGATCCAGCCACACCCGACCGAAACCGATACCGAGAACCCCCTTACGTACGGGCTTCCGCCCGGATAACGTGCGCTGGTGTCCTGAAGGCGCTCGAATTGAGAGCTGCGTCACGCCGACCGTCACCCCCACCCTTCCGACGGCGAGCCGGGCGCGGCACCCTCGGGGTCGTAGGCCCTGAACAAGTAGGACGTCCTAGCGCAAGCGCGCCAAGGGCGGACGCTGGGTAACGTTCTCGTGAGGGACGCCGTCGGAACAGGATCACCACCTGCCACGCAGTAGGTGCGCACACCCACGCGCGCCCCGCGAGGCGGTGACCGGACCGGTCACCGGCGACCCCGGGCGGCCGGACAGACCGAGGAGTGAACGTGACCGTCAAAAGCACGGCGAGGACCCGCAAGAAGGCGGCCCCCGCTGTTCCTGACACCCTCCGCGCCACGGGAACGGACGTCCAGCCGGAGCTCGTCCAACTGCTCACGCCGGAAGGCGAGCGGGTCGAGCACCCGGACTACCCCCTCACCACCACTCCCGAGGAGCTGCGCTCCCTCTACCGCGACCTGGTGCTGGTGCGCCGGTTCGACGGCGAGGCGACCTCGCTCCAGCGCCAGGGCGAGCTGGGCCTGTGGGCCTCGCTGCTCGGCCAGGAGGCGGCCCAGGTCGGTTCCGGCCGGGCCATGCGCACCGGCGACTACGCCTTCCCGACCTACCGCGAGCACGGCGTCGCCTGGTGCCGCGACGTGGACCCGCTGAACCTGCTCGGCATGTTCCGCGGCGTGAACCACGGCGGCTGGGACCCGAACGAGAAGAACTTCCACCTCTACACCATCGTGATCGGCGCGCAGGCCCTGCACGCCACCGGCTACGCGATGGGCATCACCAAGGACGGCACCGACGACGCGGTGATCGCGTACTTCGGCGACGGCGCGTCCAGCCAGGGCGACGTCAACGAGGCCTTCACCTTCGCCTCGGTCTACAACTCGCCGGTGGTGTTCTTCTGCCAGAACAACCAGTGGGCGATCTCCGAGCCCACCACCACCCAGACCCGGATCCCGCTGTACCGCCGCGCCTCCGGCTTCGGCTTCCCCGGCGTCCGGGTCGACGGCAACGACGTGCTGGCCTGCCTCGCGGTCACCCGCTGGGCGCTCGACCACGCCCGCAGCGGCAACGGCCCGGTGCTGATCGAGGCCTTCACCTACCGGATGGGCGCGCACACCACCTCCGACGACCCCACCCGCTACCGGGCCACCGAGGAGACCGAGGCCTGGAAGGCCAAGGACCCGATCCTGCGGCTGCGCACCCTCCTGGAGAAGGAGGGCCTGGCGGACGAGGAGTTCTTCGCCTCCGTCGACGCCGAGAGCGAGCAGCTGGGGCTGCGGGTGCGTGAGGGCGTGCGCAGCATGCCGGACCCGGACCCGACGCTGATCTTCGACCACGTGTACAGCGAGCCGCACGCGCTGGTCGACCAGGAACGGGCCGAATTCGTCGAGTACGCGGCCTCCTTCGAGGCGGGGGAGAACCACTGATGGCCGGTCAGAGCATCGCCAAGGCGCTCAACGACGCGCTGCGCAAGTCGCTGGAGAACGACCCGAAGACCGTCCTGATGGGCGAGGACATCGGCAAGCTCGGTGGCGTCTTCCGGATCACCGACGGCCTGCAGAAGGACTTCGGCGAGGACCGGGTGATCGACACCCCGCTGGCCGAGTCCGGCATCATGGGCACCGCGATCGGCCTCGCGCTGCGCGGCTACCGCCCGGTCGTGGAGATCCAGTTCGACGGTTTCGTCTACCCGGCCTTCGACCAGATCGTCTCCCAGCTGGCGAAGATGCACGCCCGCGCGCTCGGGCACGTCAAGATGCCGGTCACCGTCCGCATCCCCTACGCGGGTGGAATCGGCGCGGTCGAGCACCACAGCGAGTCGCACGAGGCGTACTTCGCGCACACCGCCGGTCTGCGGGTGGTCACGCCGTCCAACGCGCACGACGCGCACTGGATGCTGCGGCAGGCCATCGAGTCCGACGACCCGGTCATCTTCCTGGAGCCCAAGCGGCGTTACTGGGACAAGGGCGAGGTCGGCGCCGCCGCCGACCTGGGGCTGCACGAGGCCCGGATCGTCCGCCCCGGCACCGACCTGACGCTGATCGCGTACGGCCCGATGGTCAAGGTCTGCCAGGAGGCCGCCGCGGCCGCCGAGGAGGACGGCCGCCGGCTGGAGGTCGTCGACCTGCGCTCGCTCTCCCCGGTGGACTTCGCCGCGCTGGAGGAGTCGGTCAAGCGCACCGGGCGGGCCGTCGTGGTGCACGAGGCCCCGGTATTCCTGGGCATGGGCGCCGAGTTGGCCGCCCGGCTCACCGAGCGGTGCTTCTACCACCTGGAGGCACCGGTCCTGCGGGTCGGCGGCTACTTCGCGCCGTACCCGCCGTCCCGCGTCGAGGAGGCCTTCCTCCCCGACCTGGACCGCGTGCTCGACGCCGTCGACCGCGCGCTCGCGTACTGATACCGGGGAGCGAAGATGACCACCGAAGTTCGCTCGCTCCGCGAGTTCAAGATGCCGGATGTGGGCGAGGGCCTCACCGAGGCCGAGATCCTCAGCTGGTACGTCAAGCCGGGTGACACCGTCACCGACGGGCAGGTCGTGTGCGAGGTGGAGACCGCCAAGGCGGCGGTGGAGCTGCCGATCCCGTTCAACGGGGTCGTCGAGCAGCTCTTCTTCCCCGAGGGCGCGACGGTCGACGTCGGCACCGCGATCATCTCGGTGGCGGTCGCCGGGGAGGCGGGGGCCGCTCCGGCCGCCGCACCCGCCCCGGCGCCCGCTGCCGCCGCGGCCGCGGCGCCGGCCGTCGAGGCCGAGCCGGAGCGGCGGGAGGTGCTGGTCGGGTACGGCCCGCGCACCGGCACCGCCCAGCGCCGGGCCCGGCGGACCACCACGGCCACGGCCACCGCTACGGCGAAGGCCGCGGCTCCGGTCGCTCCGGTCGCTCCGGTCGCCGCCCCGGCTCCGGCCGCGCCCGTCTCGCCGGTCGAACTGCCCGTCGGTGAGCGGCCGTTGGCGAAGCCGCCGGTGCGCAAGCTGGCCAAGGACCTGGGCATCGACCTGCGGTCCGTCACCCCGACCGGTGCGGGCGGGGTGATCACCCGTGAGGACCTGCACGCCCACGCGGCGGCCCAGGCCGCTCCGGCCGCTCCGGCCGCCGAGCCGGTCGTGACCGAGGCCGTCGAGGCCGTCGGGACCGTGGCGGCCCCGGCGCCGGTGTCCGGTTCGGGCGACGTCCGGGTGCCGATCAAGGGCGTCCGCAAGGCGACCGCGCAGGCGATGGTGGCCTCGGCCTTCACCGCCCCGCACGTCACCGAGTTCGTCCAGGTCGACGTGACCCGCACGATGAAGTTCGTCCGCAAGCTCAAGGAGAGCGGCGAACTGGGCCGGGACGTCCGGGTCAGCCCGCTGCTGCTGGTCGCCAAGGCGCTGCTGGTGGCGATCAAGCGGCACCCGGAGATCAACGCCCAGTGGGACGAGGCGGCCCAGGAGATCGTGGTCAAGGGCCAGGTGAACCTCGGCATCGCCGCGGCCACCCCGCGCGGCCTGATCGTCCCGAACATCAAGGACGCCGGGTCCAAGACCCTTTCGGGCCTGGCCACTTCGCTCGGCGAGCTGGTCGAGACCGCCCGCCAGGGCAAGACCTCGCCGGCCGACATGCAGGGCGGCACGGTCACCATCACCAACGTCGGCGTCTTCGGCGTCGACACCGGCACCCCGATCCTCAACCCGGGCGAGGCGGCCATCCTCGCCTTCGGCGCGGTCCGGGAACTGCCGTGGGTGCACAAGGGCAAGGTGGTCCCGCGCCAGGTCACCACGCTCGCGCTCTCCTTCGACCACCGCCTGGTGGACGGGGAGTTGGGCTCCCGGGTGCTGGCCGACGTGGCCGGGCTGCTGGAGTTCCCGAAGCGCCTGATCACCTGGGGCTGACGCCCCCGGGGAGACGTGACGAAGGGGCCCTGAACCGCACCGCCGTGCGGATCAGGGCCCCTTCCGGCATCCGTCGGTCGACCGACGGACACGACTAGGCCCAGCCGGTGTCGGTGCCGGTGTCGGCGGCGAGGGCGGCGGTACCGGCATTCTTCGTACAACGGGTGATAGCGGACATGCGCATGACGTGACTCCCCAGGGCCGGGTGACTGGTGGTGCGGCGGGCGAGGACGACCGCCCCCCGGCTCCGCCGGTCCCGCTCGCCGCGCCTTCCTTCGTACAGACGCGCATCCCCCGCGGGGGTTGCAGGGGAGTTGGCAGGTTTTCCAGGAGTCTCCGGCCGGGCTTCGGGATACTGCCGGAATGACGGATGAACTGACGATCAGCCCGGAAACGGTGACGAGTGGGGCCGGGGAACGTCGGTCGCTGCGGCGGGACGTGTCGGTGCCGGCCTTGCTGGCGGGGCTGGTCTGCGTCGCGGTGTCGTTCTCCGGGCCGCTGGTGGTCGTGCTCGCGGCGGCCGCCGCCGGGCGGCTGGACCCGGCGCACACCTCCTCCTGGATCTGGGCGGTGGCGATCGGCAGCGGGGTGAGCGGCTTCGCGCTCAGCTGGTGGACCAGGACGCCGGTGATCACCGCCTGGTCCACGCCGGGGGCCGCGCTGCTGGTGACCAGCCTGGGCCACTACCCGTACCGGGAGGCGATCGGGGCGTTCCTGGTGAGCGCGGCCGTGGTGGCGCTGTTCGGGGTGACCGGGTGGTTCGGCCGGCTGATCGCGGCCGTGCCGGTGGGGATCGTGAACGCGATGCTCGCGGGCATCCTGTTCTCCTTCGGCGCCGGGATCTTCGGTGCCGTGCACGGCGCGCCGGTGCTGGTGGTGGGCAGCTTCGCGGCCTTCCTGCTGGCCAAGCGGTTCTCGCCGCGGTACGCCGTGCTGATCGCGCTGGTGGTCGGCGGGGTGCTGGCGGCCCTCACCGTCGGGCTGCCGCTGCACCTGGGCTCGGGCGGGCCGACCGTACCGGTGCTGACCGTGCCGGCCTTCTCCTGGTCGGCCCTGGTGGGGCTGGCGCTGCCGCTCACCATCGTCGCCCTGGCCTCGCAGAACGCGCCCGGGCTCGGGGTGATGCGGGCCTTCGGCTACCGGGCCGACGACCGGCTGCTGATCGGTGCGACCGGGGCGGTGTCGGTGCTGGTGGCGCCGTTCGGCTCGCCCGGGGTGAACCTGGCGGCGATCACGGCGGCGATCTGCTCCGGCCCGGAGGCCCACCCGGACCCGCGCCGCCGCTACGTCGCGGGGATGTCCTCGGGCGTGCTGTACGTGCTGGTGGGCAGCTTCGGCGGGGTGCTGGTGAGCCTGTTCACCGGGCTGCCGAAGGAGCTGATCGCGGTGATCGCCGGGGTCGCGCTGCTGGCCTCGCTGCAGGGCAGCCTGGCGGCGGCGGTCGCGGCGGAGCGCGGGCGGGACGCGGCGGTGGTGACCTTCCTGGCGAGCGCCTCGGGGATGAGCCTGTTCGGCATCGGCTCGGCCTTCTGGGGACTGCTCTTCGGGCTCGGGACGCACCTGCTGCTGGACGTGGGCAAGCGCTCCCGGTGAGCCGCGGGGGAGCCCTCCCGGGATGGACGGGGGCGTCCCCGAGATTGATTGGTATGACAGGTACAACGGGAATCGTTCGGCCAGGTCGGTGACATTTTCTGCGGCCGGTGGGGGCGACACGCCGGTACGGGTACGTCTCCGCTCCCCCACCCGGGCGACACCGGGTGACCGGAGCCCCGAGGACGCACCCGTATGCCTGCTGGCAACCCTGGCCGTCTCGTCCGGAGTCTGGCCGCCCTCGTACTGGTGTCCACCGCCGTACTCCCGGCCGCCCTGGAACTCGTCGGCCCCTCGCCGTTCGGCGTGATCGGGGCGGGCGCCCCCGTGGACCGGGCGGTGCCCCCGCACACCGCCCTCCGCGCCGACCGGCGGATGCTCACGGCCGCCCCGACCTTCGACATACGCCGCACCGGGGACCCGACCAACCGGATCACCCTGGTCCTGCTCGGCGACGGCTACACCGCGGACGAGCAGGAGGCGTTCCGGCAGCAGGCCGACAAGGCCTGGCACGCGCTGATGGACATCGAGCCGTTCCGCACCTACCAGGGGTTCTTCAACATACGGCGGGTCGAGGTGGTCTCCCCGATCTCCGGGATAGCCGAGACCGAGAGCCGCGGCCGCCACCCCGCCACCCCGCTGGGCATGCACTTCTGGTGCGAGGGCACCGCCCGGCTGCTCTGCGCCGACGAGGGTGCCACCGCCCGCTACGCCGGGGACAGCACCGGCCCGCAGTACCTGATCGCGCTGGCCAACTCGGTCGAGTACGGCGGCGCCGGGGGCACCGGGGTGACCACCCTGGCCGGGGGCAGCCCGGACGCCGGACGGATCATCCAGCACGAGATCGGCCACACCGTGGGGGACCTCGGCGACGAGTACGACAGCGCCCCGGACGACGCCGACTACCCGAACCTCTCCACCCTCAACGCCGAGGACATGCTCAAGAAGCAGACCAAGTGGTGGCGCTGGCTGGGCGCCGTCTCGCCGGACGGCGCCGGCACCGTCGGGGCGTACCGCAGCGCCAACGGCCTCTACCGGCCCACCCCCGACTCCGTGATGCGGACCCTGGGCAGTGCCTACAACCTGCCCTCCCGCGAGGCGATCGTCCAGGAGCTGTACCGCAAGGTCCGGCCGACCGACGCCCCGTCGCCGCCGCCCGGCGAGGTCGCCGGGCTCCCCCGGCTGGACGTCCGGCCGCTGCCGCTGACCGGCGCCCGGCAGCTGACGGTGGACTGGAAGGTGGACGGCGCCCCGGCCGCCCCGCAGGCCGTCGACGGGGGCCGCCTGGACACCGCGCAGCTGGACCTCGCCCCGGGCCGGACGGCGACCGTGACGGCGACCGTCCGGGACACCACGGACTGGGTGCGGGACGAGGCCTTCCGGGACCGCTACATGACCCGGTCGGTGTCCTGGACGGTCACCGGCTGAGAGCCGGACGGTCGTCGCCGGTCGGGGTTCGCGAGCTCACACCGCGGGGACCTGGGCGTCCAATCATGGGATGACTAGTCTGGACGGACTATGACCGTGGAGCCCGCTCGTCCAGCCGCGTCCCTGTCCGTCCCCGCTCCTCGGTCCGCCGTCGGGCCGCCGACGGCCGGGGCCCCCGTACCGCCCGGCGGCCGGGCAGCCTGGCTGGCCTGGTCCGTCGGCGTCAGCGTCTACGTCCTGGCCGTCATCCACCGCACCAGCCTCGGCGTGGCCGGACTGGACGCCGCCGAGCGCTTCGGCATCGGTGCCTCGGCGCTCTCCACCTTCTCAATCCTCCAGGTGCTGGTCTACGCGGCCATGCAGGTCCCGGTCGGCCTGCTGGTCGACCGGTTCGGGCCGCGCCGGGTGCTGCTGCTCGGCGTACTGCTGCTGAGCGCCGGCCAGCTGGCCTTCGCGTTCAGCTCCTCCTTCGCCCCGGCGCTGGCCTCCCGGGCCGTGCTCGGCTGCGGCGACGCGATGACCTTCATCAGCGTGCTGCGGATCGCCGCCCGGTGGTTCCCGGCGGCGAAGAACCCCTTCGTCGCCCAGCTGACCGGCCTCGCCGGGATGGGCGGCAACCTGGTCACCACCGTGGTGCTCGCCCAGGCGCTGCACAGCGAGGGCTGGACGCCCACCTTCACCGCGATCGCGCTGCTCGGCGTGGCGGTGTTCGCCCTGGTCGCGCTCTTCCTCAAGGAGGCCCCGGCGGCCGTACGACCGGTCGACCCGCCGCTCGGCACGCCGGTCGCCCGCCCGAAGGTCCGACGGCAGATCCAGGACTGCTGGCGGGAGCCGGGCACCCGGCTGGGCCTGTGGATCCACTTCACCACCCAGTTCCCCGGCAACGCCTTCGGCCTGCTCTGGGGCATGCCCTACCTGATCGAGGCCCAGGGGATGACCCGGGGCGAGGCCGGAGGGCTGCTGACCCTGCTGGTGCTCGCCAACATGGCCTGCGGGTTCCTCTTCGGCCGACTGCTCTCCCGCACCGCCCGGACCCGGATGCCCATCGTGCTCACCGTCATCGCCACCACCGCGCTCGGCTGGGCACTCGTGCTCGCCTGGCCCGGCGGGCACCCGCCGATGTTGCTGCTGGTCGGGATCATCCTGGTGATGGGCAGCAACGGCCCCGCCTCACTGGTCGGCCTGGACTACGCCCGCACCCGCAACCCGGCCGAACGGCTCGGCACCGCCTCCGGGATCGTCAACATGGGCGGCTTCATCGGCACGATGATCACCCTGTTCGGCATCGGCGTCCTGCTCGACGCCCTCTCCCCGTCCGGCGCCGGGTCCTACTCCGCCGACGCCTTCCGCTGGGCGTTCTGCTGGCAGTACGTGCCGCTCGCGGTGGGGACGGCGATGATCCTGCGGCTCCGGCGGAGGGTCGCGGCGGCGGACGCGTAGGGTTTCTGACCTGCGGAAACGTGATTACCCTAAGGCGAAGTTAGGGTAATCGCGTTTCCGTATGCGGAGCTGGGTCAGCCGCCGTACTCGCGCATCAGCTCGGCGATCTGCGGCGCGGTTCCGTAGATCCGGGCGCCGTGCATCTCCACGGTCAGGGTTCCTTGCCGCGGCACTCGGGTGGGTTCGGTTTTCGCCGCCTTCCGGAGCCGGATCAGGTCCACCAGCTTCAACTTCGGGCATCCCGGGACGATTCGGCTGCCTCGGATGCCGACCCGCTCCCCACCCGGGCAGGCGAAGTACGCACCGAACGGCGGCCCGCTGTCCTCCTCCCGGTCCGGCAGGTGGAGCACCATTTCCCCGTGCCGGCAGTGGACCGTCCCGTCGGAGTGGACGGTCAGGCCGGGCCAGTCGTCATGTTCGATCTCCGCGACGATCCGAACCTGCTGCCCGATCGCCTCGGCGAGGGTCTCCGCCATCCGCCGCTGCTGGGTGGGGATGTCGGTGTCGCCTCGGCGGACGGAGGGGAGCAGCTCTTCAGTGACCCAGTCCCTGAACGGTTTGGAAGTCGTCTTGTTGGACCTCATCAGCAGCGAGTAGAGGCCCGCTTCACTCACCACGCGCAGGAATGGATTCGCGTGGCTATACAGTTTCTGACCTGCGGAAACGTCGTAACTATCACTTTTGGTGATAGTTACCGATCGCATGTCGACGGTGCGGTGCTGACGGTTCTCCAGCCCCTTGACGGCCTGGGCCGCATTGCCTCGCCCCAGGACCCGGCACACGTCCGCCGTGACGAACCACGGCTCCCCGTCGATCATCACGACGCGGATCGGCTGCCCCGTGACCGGGAAGCTCGACCGCACCAGCACCATCTGTTCCTGCTGTTCCTGTTCGTCGTCCATGCGGACGCCCCTCCTTCTTCCGGGTGATGGCAGTGCTGCCCGGTGAAACGAGGCCAAACAGGTGAGGTTGCTGGTGCTGGATTGACGTATGGGTGCACGAGTGGTGCCGACCCGGCGCGCGGTCGTGCGTGTACGCCGGGTGGTGCGCGCGGGGCTCGCCGTAGCGGCTCAGATGGTGACGGAGAAGGTGGCCAGGACCCGTTCGGCCAGCTCCTTGTCGCCCTCGACGCTGACCGGGCCGGGTCGGCCGCGGCCGCAGGCGAGGCGGACGTAGGTCTCCCAGTCCATGGTGAGCTGGACGTCGGGGGCCAGGCTGATCGACTCGTCGACGCTGCCGCGCCCGGTGGCGTCCACCCGGACGGTGCGCAGGAACTCCACCGGGCCGGTCACGTCCAGGACGAGGGCCGTCCCGGCCGGGGCGCCGGCGGTGTGGGCGACGGCCTTGGGCAGCAGCTCCAGCAGGACGTCCCGGGCGATCAGGGCGCCGGGGGAGTCCAGGTTGCCGGGGGCGTCGAGGGCCCGGCGCAGGTCCTGCTCGTGCACCCAGACGTCGAAGGCCCGCATCCGCAGCAGCTGGTGGTACGGCACGTCCGTGGCCAGCGGACCGGCGGGCCAGCGGGCCGGCTCCCCGGGTGTCTGCTTGGCGTTCCGCAGCGCGCGGGAGCGGCGGATGATCGTGTACTCCAGCTCGCTGGTCATCTCCAGCGCGGTGTGGCAGCGGCGCTTGTCGACCGGCAGCTCGACGTAGCGGGCGAAATCGGTGGTCACGTGGCGAAGGTCACGCGGCAGCGAGTGGATCGGGCGGGGGTCGCCGAGCAGCTCGGACTCGACCGCGATCACGTGCGAGACGACGTCGCGGACCGACCAGCCGGGGCACTCGGTGGCCCGGTTCCAGGAGCCTTCGGGGAGGGGGGCGACCAGCTCCGATATGGACTCGATGCTCTGGGTCCACGCCTCCGTGTAAGCCTGCACGGTCTGGTTGTCCGTCACGGGAATCTCCGGCCCTCCGTCAGCTTTCCTACGCTCGGCGCCCGGCCGTCGCGGTCGGCCGGGATGGTCCGGCTTCCGGGCGCACACGCTAACCGCACGTTACGCTGCCGGGAGACAGCTGGGCAGCGCTTTCGGGTGACGATCGTAGGTCTCTTGCCGTGGACGGTGGTACTGTGCGCGCTTCATTGATCCAACTCGCGGTCTCCGACGCCGAGCCGGCCGCCGAACGGCGGGCCCGGGCCGCGTCGCTGGTACGGGCCCAGCAGGGTGCCGACCTGGTGGTCCTGCCGGAGCTGTGGCCGCTCGGCGGCTTCGCCCACGACCTCTGGTCGGACGGTGCGGAGACGCTCGACGGGCCCACCTCGGACGCGATGGCGGCCGCCGCGCGGGCCGCCGGGGTGTGGCTGCACGCCGGTTCGATCGTCGAACGCGATCCGGACGGTCCGATCTACAACACCTCGATGGTGTTCGCCCCGGACGGCGAGCTGGTGCACACCTACCGCAAGATCCACCGCTTCGGCTTCGACAGCGGTGAGGCGGTGGTGATGGGCGCCGGGCAGGAGATCGTCACCGCGCCCACCGAGTTCGGCACCCTGGGCCTGGCCACCTGCTACGACCTGCGCTTCCCGGAGCTGTTCCGGGCGCTGCTGGACGCCGGGGCCCAGTTGCTGGTGGTCCCGGCGGCCTGGCCGGCCAAGCGGCGCGAGCACTGGACGCTGCTGGCCCGGGCCCGGGCGCTGGAGGAGCAGGCCTTCGTGCTGGCCTGCAACACGGCCGGGACGCACGCCGGGGTCGAGCAGGCCGGGCACAGCATCGTGGTGGATCCGTGGGGTCGGGTGCTGGCCGAGGCCGGGCCGGCCGAGGAGGTGCTGACCGTCGAGTTCGACCCGGCCGAGGTGGGTCGGGCGCGCGAGGAGTTCCCGGTGCTGCGGGACCGTCTGCTCGGCATTCCGGCGCCGGTCCAGCGGTAGGCACGGGCGGGGGCACGGGGTCCGGGAGGGTTGGTTCGTACCTGCTCCGGGTCCGTTTGAGAAGATGAGCACTCGTCGTGTTCCCCGCCGCCGGTCGGCCGGTCCGTCGCGGGTCGGTACGGTGGCCCGCCCCAGGAGGTCGCGCGCATGTCCGGCACCGGCGCCGGCGACACCCCCCGCCCCGTCGTCATCCAGCGCAACAGCCTGCGCGAGCAGATCGCCGGCGCGCTCCGCGAGGAGATGATGGCCGGCCGGCTGGAGGCCGGCCGCAACTTCACCGTCAAGGAGATCGCCGAGCTGTACGGCGTCTCCGCGACCCCGGCCCGCGAGGCGCTGGTCGACCTCGGTGCCCAGGGGCTGCTGCGGGCCGAGCACCACCGCGGCTTCACGGTGCCGGAGCTGGGCTGGGAGGACTTCCTGGAGATCTTCGAGGCCAGGGTGCTGCTCACCGACAGCTTCCACCGCCAGTTCGCCACCCGCCGGGCCCTGCCCGACCTCACCCGGCTGCCCTCGCTGAGCCGCCGGGCCGACGCGGCGGTGCGGGCCGCCCGGGCCGGGAACCTGGACGTGATGGTGGGCTGCGACCGCCGGTTCTGGCAGGAGGTCTCCGCCCTGCTCGGCAACCGCCGGATCGCGGAGTACCTGGACTGGCTGCGGGTGCAGTCCTGGATGTTCGCCGCGCGGTACCTGCGGGCGATGCCCACCCTGGGCGGGGTCTGCTGGGACCGCCACCCGGACCTGGTCGAGGCGATCGGGGCCCGCGACCTGCACGGCGCGCACCGGATCATCTGCGAGTACAACCTCTTCACCGTCCGGCTGCTGGCCGGGCTGGCCGGGCGGCCGCTGGAGTCCGTGACGGTGCTCGGGCTGCTCACCGAGGTCGCGGACGGCGAACCGCTGCCCGTCCCGGTGGAGCCGCCCGCGCCGCAGCCGGGGTGGCACCGGCCCCGTCAGCTCCCGGCGGACCGGCCGGCGCCGGACGCCGCGGAGGAGTACGGGGCCGCGCCGGAGCCCGGGACGGCCCGGGGCGGGCGGTCCCGGCGGGGTGACGAGGTCGGCCGCGAACTGGGCCGCGAGCTGGGACTCGGCCTCGGTCTGGTGCCGCAGCCGCGCTGGGTGCCGCACACCAGGTTCGGCCGACGGCTGCCCGAGCCGCCCCCCGAGGCTCCGCAGGGACGGCCCGATCCGCGTCCGGCCCCGGGCCGGTAGGGTGGGCGGGCGTCGGACCGGCCGCCCGCACGGGCCGTCCGGGTACCGACCCCGCCCCCGTCGTCGCCCCGCCCCGCGGGCGATCCCGCCGTCCGGAGAGGAACTGCCGGCCATGGCCTGCGACCTCTGGCTCGTCCCGTTGGTGGACGTGCTGAGCCACAGCCCCGACAACCCCTTCCGGGACGACCTCGCGCTCTACAACGCGGTGCTCACCTCGCGCGGCCTGCCCGAGGTGCCGGTGTACCAGTTCGTCCCGGGTCTGAGCGGGGCGGTCGAGCCGATAGCCGCCTTCGACTACGACTCGCTGCACTTCCTGCGCCGCGCCTACCTGTTGGGCCTCACCGGCCTGGACATCACCCCGGTCGACGCGCTCGGCAGCGACTACGAGCAGCTGCTGGAGATGTTCGAGAGCAGTGCCGAACAGTCGCACCTGGTCTGGCACTTCGACCACGCCGGCGCCTACGTGCCGATCGAGTTCCCGGCCCCGCTGGTGGACGAGACGCTGCTCGCCGCCGGCGGCCCGCTCGGCTCCAGCCACGGGCTGCTGCGCGAACTGCAGGCCGTGGCACCGGCCCTGGGCATCGACCCGCTCAACCCGCCGAGCCCGACCCGACCGCTCGGCCCGACCGGCCTGGAGCAGCCGTTCGGACCGCCGATCGACGACCTGCACCCCTTCGCCCGGGAGCGGCACGCGTGGTCGGGCCTGTACGCGGCGGCGACCCGGAGCCTCGGCCAGGGCTCGATGATCGTCTTCGCCTGACGCCCCGGCATCGCCTCCGGCTCCGCTCCGCGCCGACCCCAGGCCCCCGATCCCCGGGTGCCAGGCCCGTCCGGCTAGCGCAGCGGGCCCTCCGGCGGCCGCTGACGCGGCATGGTGGGCCTCGTCCCCGGCGGCGGCAGCACCCGCACCTGGGCGCCCACCCCGGGTTCGGTGCGGCCGCCCCAGGTCCCCGCGGACTGGGTGGGCAGCTGGGTCATCGAGGCGCGGAACTCCAGCATCCACTCCGAGGTCTCGGTGCGGACCATGTCCGAGACGTCCTCGCAGAACCGGCGCAGCACGCCCAGGCAGCGCTCGGCGGCCTCGCCCGCGGTGCCCTCGGTCGGGCCGAGCACCTCGCGCACGCACTCCGACGCCCAGTCGAACTGGAAGGCCTCCAGGCGGCGTTGGAGCGCCTGCGCGGTGGAGACGTCCCGCATCCAGCCGGAGGTGAGGCCGAAGACCCGGTCGGTGCCGTAGCAGGCGGCGGAGAGCGCGAAGCCCACGTAGCCCCAGGCGGTGCCGTGGGCGAGCGTGCCGGTGAGGCCGACCAGCGGGGCGGTCACCCCGCTCGCCGCGAAGCCGGCCGACCCGAAGCGCAGCAGGCGCGCCCAGCGGCGCTTCCAGATCCGGTCCCGGCGGTACCACTCGATCGCCTCGACCGCCCGCTCCTCGGACCAGCGGTAGAGCTCCTCCAGCCGCTCCGCGGGCTCGCCCCAGTCCCCGAGCGGGAACTGGCGGGCGCTCAGATCGGTCCGGTACCGGGTGGAGGCCCGCCGGGCCACGGCTGCGGCGGGCTGGTCCTCCTCGCCGATCTCCTTGCCCCAGGCACTCTCCTCGGGCTGCATTTCCGGCTGGCTCACCTGTGGGGCTCCCTGTGGCGGGCGGGCGGCATGGTCTGTCGGCGCATCGGCTGACGCGACGTCCGCCGGTGGTTGTCCAACAGCACTTCTTACCGCCAAATGGCTGACCGCGGGGAGCTTCCCCGGTGATCGTTACCGGTTTCGGCCACCGGAACACGAGGTGGGGCGGTTGCGGGGCCCGGCGAGATTTCACCCGTCCGAGCGAGGCGCCGGTGACCCGCCGTCCTGACCCGGACACCCGGCGCGCATCCGACCCGGCCCGGCTTGGAGGATCCTCCTACCTCATCGGTGTACGGACCGCTTCTCCTGGAGGATCCGACGGGACCGGAGAGCGGCCGGAACAGGCCACCGACTACGCTGCCAGGCGTGAAGGTCCTCGTCATCGGCGGCGGCGCCCGCGAACACGCCCTGTGCCGCTCCCTGTCCCAAGATCCCTCCGTGACCGAGCTGCACTGTGCCCCGGGCAACGCCGGGATCGCCCAGGTGGCGACGGTCCACCCCATCGACCAGTCGGACGGCGCCTCGGTCGCCCGACTCGCCGCGGAACTCGGCGCCGACCTCGTGGTGGTCGGCCCCGAGGCCCCGCTGGTGGCCGGCGTCGCCGACGCCGTCCGCGCGGCCGGCATCCCGGTCTTCGGCCCCTCCGGCGCGGCCGCGCAGCTGGAGGGCTCCAAGGCCTTCGCCAAGGACGTGATGGCCGGCGCCGGCGTGCCCACCGCCCGCTCGTACGTCTGCACCACCGCAGAGGAGGCCGCCGAGGCGCTGGACGCCTTCGGCGCCCCCTACGTGGTCAAGGACGACGGCCTGGCGGCCGGCAAGGGCGTCGTGGTCACCTCCGACCGCGCGGCCGCGCTGGCGCACGCCGCCTCCTGCGAGCGCGTGGTCATCGAGGAGTACCTCGACGGCCCCGAGGTCTCGCTCTTCGCCGTCACCGACGGCACCACCGTGCTGCCGCTGCAGCCCGCGCAGGACTTCAAGCGCGCGCTGGACGGCGACGAGGGCCCCAACACCGGCGGCATGGGTGCCTACTCGCCGCTGCCCTGGGCGCCCGCCGGGCTGGTCCAGGAGGTCCTGGACACCGTCCTGCAGCCGACCGTGGACGAGCTGCGCCGCCGCGGCACCGAGTTCTCCGGCCTGCTGTACGCGGGCCTGGCGCTCACCTCGCGCGGCACCCGGGTGATCGAGTTCAACGCCCGCTTCGGCGACCCGGAGACCCAGGTCGTGCTGGCCCGGCTGCGCACCCCGCTGGCCGGCGTCCTGTTCGCCTCCGCCACCGGCACCCTGGACCAGCTGGAGCCGCTGCGCTGGGACGAAGGTGCGGCCGTCACCGTGGTCGTCGCCTCCGAGGGCTACCCGGCCGCGCCGCGCACCGGCGACCCGATCGAGGGCCTCGCCGAGGCCGAGGCGGACGGCACCGCGTACGTGCTGCACGCCGGGACGAGGGCGGACGGGGACGGCCGGGTGCTCAGCGCCGGCGGCCGCGTCCTGTCGGTCACCGCGACCGGCACCGACCTGGCCGAGGCGCGCGAGCGCGCGTACGCGGCGGTGGAGCGGATCTCCCTCAAGGGCGGCCAGCACCGCACCGACATCGCGCTCAAGGCGGCCAACGGCTGACGCCACCGCGACCCCGGCGGCCCCCGTGCGAACCCTTCGCGCGGGGGCCGCGGCCGTGCCGGGCCCGCGGGCGGGCGCCGAAGCGTGGCCGAAGCGGGGCCGAACAACCCGCAGGGCGCAGCGCCCGGGGCGTTTCCGGGGTCGGAGCGTTTCCGGGGTCCGACGCACCGATCGGCGGGCGGATTCCAGCCCATCGGGTGACAGCACCCGCATCCGGCTGACGTAACCCGGCGCCCGGCCTTATGGTGCGCTGGATCGCCGTGCGACGGTGCCGTGCGCCGGGGTCGCCGCCGGGTAGCGGCGCGCCCGCGGGGGGATGCTGGACGGCGATCGGCCGGGTGGTCGCCCGGTGCTTCGCACCGGACCGGTAGCGGCCCCCGGGCGGCGTCGCCGGACCGACCGCGGCGTCACCGCGACGACCGGGCGGTGTCACCGGGACGAGTGGAAACCGGGGCGATCCGGAACGCCCGCCCGGACCGGGGCGTCGAAAATGTCAGTAGCGCCACACAGCATGCACTGCCGGGATCGGACGCCTCCGCTTCCCGGTCGGAACTGATCGTTTCGAGTCGCCTCAGGGCCCGTGGCGGGTGCCCGAGGGCTCCGAAGGGGGTGCCGCACCGTATGGCCGTCGACACCGCGCGCGCTCACGCCCAAGCGGTCCTGCGGATCCGGGGCCTCGCCCTGGCCGTGGCCGTCCTGCCCGCCGCCGTGGCGGTGGTCCTGCTCGCGGGCCGGTTCACCGGCCGGATCGGGGCCGCCGGCTCCTCCGACGCCGCCGGCTGGGACGCCGTCCGGTGGGTGGTCTGCGCGGTCGCCGCGCTGACCCTGCTGGTGGCCGGGCTGACCGCCCGGGCACTGCGCCGGGCCGTCCCGCCGCAGATCCCGGCGGTGCCGGTCGAGCGGGCCGGCGCCCCCGAGCTGTACCGGCTGATCGACGAACTGGCCGAGCGGCTGGACGTCCCGGCCCCGTCGGCGGTGGCGCTCACCCCGGACTGCGACAGCTGGCTGGAGGACGTCGCCCCGCCGCGCCGCCCCCACCCGCTGCGGCCGCACCCCTCGCCCGCCGCGCCGGTCCTGGTGATCGGCTCGCCGTTCCTGTGGTGGATGCGGTCCGGCGAGCTGCGCGCCCTGCTCGCCCCCGTGGTGGCCGGCACCGCCGCCTCCGCCGACCCCGAGATCGCCGCCGCCCGCCGCTTCCTGCGCGCCCTGGACGCCTGTCTGGACTCCGGTCCGGCCGCGGCGCCCGGTCTCGGCGGCGGCACCCTGACCGTCCCGCCGGCCCCGCCCCGCCGGGGCCCGGCCCGGCTCGCCGACCGGATCACCCGGCGGATCGCCCGCCGGCTGCTGGGCGCCTGCCGCGGCCACTCCGCCGAGCTGGAGCGGTCCGTCGCGGGCTGGGCCTCCGAGCAGGCCAGGACGGTCGACTACGGCCTGCGGATCGCCGCCCAGGAGCAGGTCGGCCTGGCCTACGCCGGCTGGGACCGGCTGCTCACCCGGGTCGCGCTGCCCGCCTGGCGGCTCGGCCGCCACCCCGCGCACCTGAACGCCGGCGTGGTCGCCGCGCTCACCGAGCTGTCCCGCCGCGACCGGCTGGCCGACGGTTACGGCACCCGGCTCGGCGACCGCCCGGCCTGCGACCTGTTGGAGGAGCCCGGCGCGGTGGACCGCGCGGTCTCCCGGCTGGCCGCCGAGCTGTTCTTCGGCCGCCCGGCGGCCGGGACCTGGCACGAGCTGGAGTGGGTCGACTACCCGGCCGAGGTGGTGGACGCCGGCTGGCGGGCCAGGGCCGCCGCCCTGCAGTCCGCCCTGGACCGGCTCGCCCCGCAGTCCCGCCCGGGCGCCCCGACCCTCACCCGGCTGCTGGCCCGGCTGGCCGAGGGCGACGGCGAGCGGCTGGCCGCCGCCCTGGCCGCCCAGCTCGCCCGCACCACCACCCCGGCCCCGCTGCTGGAGCCCGACCGCACCGGCCGCGACCTGCTGGTCGACCACGTCACCGCGATGGTCTGCTGCGCCGCCGTGGACACCGCGGGCGGCGCCCCCGGCCTGGACTGGCTGGACGGCCCGGTGCTGCTGCTCGGCGGGGTCCGCCGCACGGACCTGGCCGGCCCGGTCGCCCAGGCGGTGGAGCAGGGCCAGGACGGGCCGCTGCGCGCCTGGCTGGACGCCGCCGAGGTGCGCCTGGAGAAGCCCGTCCGCCTCTGAGGCCCCGGGAGGCCCCGACCGCCCCGGGGCGGCGCTCGGCCCCCGGCACGCGCCCCCGGGGCCCCCGGCCGCCGGCCGTCTCCGCAGGCCGGAGGCCCTGTCCCGGCGGAGCGGAAGATTCCCGACACCAATTGCTACCGTGGGGTGACGGAGCGCCAGCACTGTGTGGTGTATTAGACCGCACGCACATCCGGGGGGCACGTGCCAACCGGGCCTCGGGAGCCGAAGGCGCGCCGGTGCCGAAAGCGACGAGCGACGAGCGAGGGCAGCGAGCGCCGGAGCGAGGAACGTCGACACCGGATCGGGAGCGGCCGGAGGCGAGCGAGGGATTCGCGGAAGTGCACCTGGGAGGGGCGCGTGGGGACCGAACTCAACGGCCGCTGGGAGTCGGGCACGCACGCTTACAGCGTCTCCGACCCTTTCGGCCAGGGCCCGCTGCCCTGGCTGCGCAGCCCCGACCAGTACCTCGCCGGGGCCGAGGGCGCGGTGCCCTGGTACGTCTCGGTGGACGCGCCCGGCCAGCAGCCGCTGTCGGCGGGGGTGCGGCCCAAGCCGCCGGTCGGCACCCCGCAGAGCTCCAACGACGTGGACCAGCAGATCAAGGGCTTCGCCTCGGCGGGGGTGATCCGCGCCGGCGGCTCGGTGGACTTCCGGGTCACCGTCAACCCGCCGCGCGAGTTCACCGTGGACGTCTACCGGATCGGCCACTACGGCGGCGACGGCGCCCGCCACATGACGTCCAGTCCGCTGATCTCCGGTCTGGCCCAGCCCGCGCCGCTGGTGGTCGAGCGGACGGTCTCCTGCCACCACTGGTGGCACTCCTGGCGGTTGCAGGTCCCGCCGCACTGGCAGCCCGGGGCGTACGTGGCCGTGCTGACCACCGCGGACATGCTGCACCGCAGTCACATCCCGTTCACCGTGCGGGACGTCGCCGAGCAGGGGCGGAGGGCCGAACTGCTGCTGGTGGTCCCGGACGTGACCTGGCAGGCGTACAACCTGTTCCCCGAGGACGGCCGGACCGGTGCCAGCCTGTACCACGCCTGGGACGGCCGGGGCGGCCTGGTCGGCGAGCCCGAGGCGGCCGTCACCGTCTCCTTCGACCGCCCGCACGCCACCGCCGGGCTGCCGCTGCACGTCGGCCACGCGTACGACTTCATCCGCTGGGCCGAGCGCTACGGCTACGACCTCTCCTACGCCACTGCGACCGACCTGCACGCCGGGCTGGTCGACCCGGGCGAGCACCGCGCGCTGGTCTTCCCCGGCCACGACGAGTACTGGTCCGAGCCGATGCGCCGGGCCGCCGAGCGGGCCCGGGACGGCGGCACCTCGCTGGTCTTCCTGTCCGCCAACACCATGTACTGGCGGGTGGAGCTGACCGCCGCCGCCTCCGGCGAACCGAACCGGCTGCTCAACTGCCGCAAGCGGCAGAAGGTCGGGCCGGGCAGCCCGGCCGCCGGGGTGCCCGGCGCGGCCAGCGCGCTCTGGCGGGACGCCGGGGAGCCCGAGCAGCACCTGCTGGGCGTGCAGTACTCGGGCCGGGTCGCCGCGCCCGTGCCGCTGGTCGCCCGGCACACCGCGCACTGGCTCTGGGACGGCACCGGGCTGCAGGAGGGCGACGAGCTGCCCGGGCTGGTCGCGGGGGAGGCCGACCGGTACTACCCGAAGGTCGCGCTGCCCGAGCACACCGAGCGGGTGCTGCTGGCCCACTCGCCGTACCGGGACCTGGCCGGCCGCACCCGCTACCAGGAGACCTCGCTGTACCGGGCGCCCAGCGGCGCCTACGTCTTCGCGGCCGGGACCTTCGCCTGGTCGCCCGCCCTCGGCCGCCCCGGGCTCACCGACGAACGGGTCCAGCGGGCCACCGCCAACCTGCTGGACCGCCTCTGCAAGAACTGAGTCCGGGCCGCGCGGGAACCGAGCCCCGGGCTCCCCGGGAGCCCGGTCGGGCGGGCGTGAAAGACTGCGGGGGCAGTGACCTCCCCTTTCGCGGTGCCCCACGCCCGTGAACGACCCCTGAGGACTGAACACCTTGAGCGGATTTGTCACCAAGCCCGAGCCGGTCCAGGTACCCGGCCTGGTCCACCTGCACACCGGCAAGGTGCGCGACCTGTACCGCACCGGGTCGGGCGAGCTGGTGATGGTGGCCAGCGACCGGATGTCCGCCCACGACTGGGTGCTGCCGAACGAGATCCCGGACAAGGGCCGGGTGCTCACCCAGCTCTCGCTCTGGTGGTTCGAGCGGATCGCCGACATCGTCCCCAACCACGTGATCTCCACCGAGGTCCCGGCCGGCGCCCCCGCCGACTGGAAGGGCCGCACGCTGATCTGCAAGAGCCTGGACATGATCCCGGTGGAGGCGGTCGCCCGCGGCTACCTGGCCGGCTCCGGCCTGACCGAGTACGAGGAGAGCCGCACGGTCTGCGGCATCGCCCTGCCGGAGGGCCTGGAGAACAGCTCCGAGCTGCCCGCCCCGATCTACACCCCGGCCCTCAAGGCCGAGGTCGGCGAGCACGACGAGAACGTCCCGTACGAGGAGACCGCCCGCCGGATCGGCGCCGAGCTGGCCAACCAGGTCCGCCGCACCACCCTGGACGTCTACGCCCGCGCCCGCGACATCGCCCGCGCCCGCGGCATCATCCTGGCCGACACCAAGTTCGAGTTCGGCCTGCTGGACGGCGAGCTGATCATCGGCGACGAGGTGCTCACCCCGGACTCCTCCCGCTACTGGCCGGCCGACGAGTACCGGCCGGGCCGCTCGCAGGCGTCCTTCGACAAGCAGCTGATCCGCGACTGGCTGGTCTCCCCGGCCTCCGGCTGGGACCGCTACAGCGAGCAGCCGCCGCCGGAGCTGCCCGCCGAGCTGGTCGAGCGGACCCGGGCCAAGTACATCGAGGTGTACGAGCGGCTGACCGGCACCAGCTGGGTCTGAGCCTCGCCTCCGCCCGCGAGCACCGGATCCGTCAGATCCAGCCGTGCTCGCGGGCGATCCGCACCGCCGCGTGCCGGTTCTCGGCGCCCAGCTTGGTGGCCGCCGAGGACAGGTAGTTGCGCACGGTGCCCTGGGACAGTCCGGCCCGCCCGGCGATCTCCGCGATCGGGGTGCCGTCCGCGGCCAGTTCCAGGACGTCCGTCTCGCGCGGGGTCAGCGGGGTCTCCCCGGCGCTGATCGCGTCCGCCGCGAGCTCCGGGTCCACGTACCGGCCGCCGGAGAGCACGGTGCGGATGATGCCGGCCAGGTCGGCCGCCGAGACGGTCTTCGGCAGGAAGCCGCGCACCCCGACCTCCAGCGCCCGCTTGAGGTAGCCGGGGCGGCCGTGGCCGGTGACGATCATGCAGCGGCAGTCCGGCAGCACCTGGCGCAGCTCGGTGGCCACCTCGATGCCGTCCTTGCCGGGCATCTGGAGGTCCAGCACCGCGACGTCCGGCTGGTGCGCCCGGGCCATCGCCAGCGCCTCCGGGCCGGAGCCGGCCTGGGCGACCACCTCGATGTCCTCCTCCAGCGAGAGCAGCGCGGCCATGGCGCCGCGGATCAGGTGCTCGTCGTCGGCGAGCAGGACGCGCACGGGCGGGGTGTCGGTCATCGGACGGCCTTCCTCGGCAGCGGGGCCCGCGGTGGCGGGGGATCCGCGGGGGCAGCGGGACCCGCAGTGGGAGCGGGACCCGCGGTGGCAGGGGTCAGAGCGGTACGGCGGCGAGCATCCGGAAGGTGCCCGGCACGGCCGTCGGGACGGTCAGTTCGCCGTCGTGGGCGGCCAGCCGCTCGCGCAGGCCGCGCAGCCCGGTTCCGGCGCCCTGGGAGGGCAGCGGGACCTCCGGCACGCCGTCGTTCTCCAGTTCCAGCACCGCCCGGCCGTCCTCCCGCCGCAGCCGGATCCGGCAGTGGGCGGCCTCGCTGTGCCGCAGCACGTTGGTGGTGGCCTCGCGGATCACCCAGCCGAGCACCGACTGCACCGGCAGCGGCAGCCCGTCGGCGTTCTCGCCGAGGTCGATCTCGCAGGCGATGTCGGCGGAGCGCAGTACGGCCCGGGCACCGATCGCCTCGGCGCGCAGGTCGGCGGTGCGGTAGCCGCGGACGACGTCCCGGACCTCGCGCTGCGACTCCTGGGCGATCCGCTGCACCTCGGACATCTGCTCGGCGGCCTCCGGGCGCCCGCGCTTGGCGAGTTGGACGGCGAGCTCGCTCTTCAAGGCGATGGTGGTGAGGTTGCGGCCCATCACGTCGTGCAGGTCGCGGGAGAAGCGCAGCCGCTCCTCGGCGACGGCCAGCCGGGACTGCGCCTCGCGGGCGGTGTCCAGTTCCCAGACGACGGCGGTCACCCACGCGGCGCTGCGGCAGCTGCCGATCAGGACGAAGGTGCCGATGACCGCGCCGACCACCCACCCCGCGGTGGTGAAGAGGTTGATGCCGGCCAGCAGCATCGCGGGAGCGACCGCGAGCGGCGCGGCGACCGCGCCGACGAAGGCCCAGCGCACCGGCAGGCCCACCCCGGCCGGTCCGGTGGCCCCGCCCACCAGGGCGGCGGCGATCACGGTGGTGAACGGCGCGCCGGGATTCGGTGACAGGCTGTCGGAGGACGGTCCGAGCAGCAGCAGGGCCCAGGAGCCCCCGACCGCGAGCGCGGCGTTGACGGCCAGCCAGCGGCGGTGGGGGCTGGGCCGTCCCAGGTAGTGGTCGAGGGAGGTGCGGTAGGCCCGGATGGTGACCAGCACCGAGGCGAGGGAGAGCACCAGGGCGACCCGGGCGAGGGAGGCCGAGCCCGTGATCCGTACCGAGGAGGCGCTGGCCAGCAGGTTCACCGGCAGCCCGATCCACGCGACCAGGTAGAGCGACCAGCGGAAGTACAGCTCGGCGCGTTGCGGCTTGCCGTAGCCCTTCCAGCGGCGGATCGGCCCCCGGACCATCGCAGTGTCCCCCGTCCGAGTCACGATCGTGTCGCTGTCTTCATATCAGAGGCGGGCCGGGGGCGGGTCCTTCGGTTTCCCGTTCGTCCTGGTCGTTCGCCCTGGTCAGCGGCGGGGTTCCCAGCGGAAGTAGCGGACCGCGCCCCAGATCGCGAGGCCCAGCCAGACCGTGCCGGTGACCAGGTGCGGGGCGGCGGCGTCCCAGCTGCCCAGGAAGCCGGTCGGGGCGGCCGAGCCGTCGGTGCCGAACCAGCCGACCCGGATCAGCTGGAAGGCCGGGGTGGTCGGCAGCAGCCGGCAGACGTCGGCCAGCTGGGAGGGCATCACCTCCAGCGGGACGAACAGGCCGGAGCCGAACTGCATGACCAGCATGACCGGCAGGGTGGTGATGCCCGCGCTCTCCACGGTCTTGGTGAAGGCGCTGGACAGCGCGGCCAGGGCGATCATGGTGGCCAGCGTGAGCACCAGGCCGACCAGCATCAGCAGCGGGTTGACCGGCACCGCCAGGTGCAGGCCGAGGCTCCCGCCGACCCCGATCAGGGCGGCCATCAGCAGGCCGAGGGTGAGCGAGGGGACGGCGGTGCCGAGCAGGATCTCCAGGTCCCGGGCCTCGCCGGTGCGCAGCCGCTTGAGCACCAGTTCGCCGCGCCGACCGACGTACGCGGCGGTCAGGTTGTAGTACACGACGAAGGCCAGGACCATCCCGACCGAGCCGTAGACCAGCATCGAGTCGATGTCCAGGCCGGGGGTGTTCTCGGCCTGCTGCTTGAGGATGCTGCGCAGCGAGCCGATCAGCACCACCGGCAGCACCACGGCGGTGAACAGGGCGGTGCGGTTGCGCAGCAGCAGGGTGGCCTCGGCGCGGCCGAGGGCGAGCAGGCGGCCGGCGGTGGTGCTCGGGGCACCCGTGGCGGTGGTGGCTGCGGTGGTCATCGGGCGGATCCGATCAGGCGGCGGCGGGCGGGACGGGTGGGGGCGGCGGGCCCCGCGGGCGGTGTGGCGCCGGGCGGGGCCTGGTGGGCGGCCTCGGAGGCGATGGCGAGGAAGGCCTCCTCCAGCGAGGCGCTGCGGGCGTCCAGGGCGCCGAGCGCGATCCCGTGGTGGCGGGCCCAGCCGAGCAGGTCGGTGAGGGTGTCCTGGAGGCAGGTGCTCTGCACGGTGACCTTGCGGCCGTCGACGGTGACCTCGGCGCCGACCAGGACGGGCAGCGCGGCCCCGGCCCGCCCGTGGTCGAGCAGCTCGGGGAGCTCGAAGGTGATCCGGGAGGGCCGGCCGGCGATCACCTCGGCGACGGTGCCGGTGGTGACGACCCGGCCGCCGTGCATGATGGCCAGTCGGTCGGCGAGCTCCTCGGCCTCCTCCAGGTAGTGGGTGGTGAGCAGCACCGTGGTGCCCTGGGCGCGCAGTTCGCGGACCAGCCGCCACACGGCGGCGCGCGCCTCCGGGTCGAGGCCGGTGCTGGGCTCGTCCAGGAACAGCACCTCGGGGCGGCCGAGCAGGGCCATCGCGAGGTCGAGCCGGCGCCGTTCGCCGCCGGACAGCTGCTTGACCCGGACGTCGGCGCGGTGGCCGAGGCCGACCAGCTCCAGCGCCTCCGCCACCGGGCGGGCGCCGCTGGTCATCCCGGCCCAGGTGCGGCCGGTCTCGGCGGCGGTGAGCTCGCCGGGGAAGCCGCCCTCCTGGAGCATGATGCCGATCCGCGGCCGGACGGCGGCGCGCTCCGCGAAGGGGTCGTGGCCGAGCACCCGGACGCTGCCGGCGCCGGGAGCGGCCAGGCCCTCGATGACCTCCATGGTGGAGGTCTTGCCGGCGCCGTTGGTGCCGAGCAGGGCGAACAGCTCACCGCGGCCGACGGTCAGGTCGACGCCACGGACGGCGTGGTACGCGGCGGCGCCGGTGCCGTAGTGGCGGTGCAGGTCGGTGACCTCGATCACGCTGTCCCCGGGGCGGGCGGGCTGGCTCTTTTCCATGCCCCAAGCCTTCCGCCGCCGGGGCCTTCCGGGCAGTGCGGGCCGTCATCGGTCCGTGCTGCGGATCCACGGGTCGGCGATGACAAATGTCATGGGGAGGAGCGGGGGAGGAGCACGGGAGAACGTGCGGGAATACGCCGAAGACCCCCTCGATCCGAGGGGGCCTTCGCTCTGGAGCGGACGACGAGATTCGAACTCGCGACCCTCACCTTGGCAAGGTGATGCTCTACCAACTGAGCTACGTCCGCATGGTCAGACTATTGAGTTGTGCTGTGCTCGCACACTGCGAGCGGACGACGAGATTCGAACTCGCGACCCTCACCTTGGCAAGGTGATGCTCTACCAACTGAGCTACGTCCGCATGGTGCCTGGTGGGCACCTGCCGCCTCTTTGGATCTCTCCGTTGCGGCGACGAGGAATACTCTACAGCATCGTTCGAGGTGGTCGCCCCACCCTTTCGGTCCAGGCGGGCGGGGCGACCTGGGGCGTGCCCCGACGGGGTCAGTTCGCTTCGGCGAACGCCTCGTAGACGTGCTTGGGGATGCGACCGCGGGCCGGGAGTTCCATGCCGCGCGACAGGGCCCAGGCGCGCACGGCGGCCGGGTCCGGGGTGAGCGCGGTGCGGCGGAAGGACTTTCCGGTGCGGCTCTGCCGACGGCCGGCCGCGACGAACGGAGCGAGGGCCTCCCGCAGCTTTTCCGCGTTGTCCACGGACAGGTCGATCTCGTACGACTTCCCGTCGACACCGAAGTGGACGGTTTCCGCTGCGGCACCGCCGTCCAGGTCGTCGGAGAGCGTGACAACTACACGCTGAGCCATGGGTGTCAATCCTCTCGGGCAATTCGGCCGCCGGTTCGCGGAGTGCGCCCGCCGGCCTGATGTGCACCCACTCGCGCAAGCGCATACGGGCAGGCCTGGTGGCCCGCCGGATACGCAGCACTTGCCGCGACAGGTGGCCCTATTCTGCACCCGAAGGGGGTCGAAATCGAAGAGTTCGGCATTCTTTTCCGGATATTCACGAGTCTTCGCGGCACTGCCGGATACCGGAGTGCGGGACGGGAGGATCTGTCCCCAAGTGCCGTATTCGGGTGTTCTTCGGGCAGCGCGGTTCGGGGCCCCGAATCCCGGGAAACGGGGCCGCCCGGGCGGGGGGTGGGGGCGTCGGATCCCTTGTGGCGTAAGGGGCCTGGGTCTACGCGCGTCACCCGCCCCGGCCAGCAATCCTGCCCCGAACGGCCGGTAGTCTGGAGTTCCCCCGCCTCACCGAAGACACCACCGGGAGTGCCAGTGGCACGCGTCGTAGTCGACGTCATGCTCAAGCCGGAGATCCTCGACCCCCAGGGCCAGGCGGTGCAGCGTGCACTGCCCCGTCTCGGATTCACCGGGATCGCCGACGTCCGCCAGGGCAAGCGTTTCGAGCTGGAGCTGGAGGGTCCGGTCGACGACGCCGCGCTCGCCCGTATCCGCGAAGCCGCCGAGACCTTTCTCGCCAACACCGTGATCGAGGACTTCACCGTCCGGGTCGAGGAGGCGGCGAAGTGACCACCCGCGTAGGCGTCGTCACTTTCCCCGGTTCCCTCGACGACCGCGACGCCCAGCGCGCGGTCCGCCTGGCCGGCGCGGAGCCGGTCGCCCTCTGGCACCGTGACAAGGATCTCCACCAGGTCGACGCCGTCGTCCTGCCGGGCGGATTCAGTTACGGCGACTATCTGCGCTGCGGCGCGATCTCCCGCTTCTCGCCGGTGATGGAGACCGTCATCGAGCAGGCCCGGCTCGGAATGCCGGTGCTCGGTATCTGCAACGGCTTCCAGGTGCTGTGCGAATCGCACCTGCTGCCCGGCGCGCTCACCCGGAACGACTCGCTGCACTTCATCTGCCGCGACCAGAAGCTCCGGATCGAGAACGCGGGCACCGCCTGGACCGGGGATTACTCGGTGGGCCAGGAAATCGTCGTCCCGCTCAAGAACGGCGAGGGCCGCTTCGTCGCCGAGGCCCACGTCCTGGACGAGCTGGAGGCCGAGGGCCGGGTCGTGGCCCGATACCTCGACGTCAACCCGAACGGTTCGTACCGCGACATCGCCGGCATCACCAACGCCGCCGGCAATGTCGTCGGCCTGATGCCGCACCCGGAGCACGCCGTGGAGCCGCTCACCGGTCCGACCACCGAGGGACTGGGCTTCTTCACTTCCGTCCTCAAGCAGCTGGTGAACGCCTGATGAGCCTCGACACCGTCAAGAACGCCGAGCAGACCCCGGACACCGCCCAGCCGTGGGCCGAACTCGGCCTCAAGCAGGACGAGTACGCGCGCATCCGGGAGATTCTCGGCCGCCGCCCGACCGGCGCCGAACTCGCGATGTACTCGGTCATGTGGTCCGAGCACTGTTCGTACAAGAGCAGCAAGGTCCACCTCAAGCAGTTCGGCGAGAAGAAGCCGGATTCGGACGCGATGCTCGTCGGCATCGGCGAGAACGCCGGTGTGGTCGACGTCGGCCAGGGCTACGCGGTGACCTTCAAGGTCGAGTCGCACAACCACCCGTCGTACATCGAGCCCTACCAGGGCGCGGCCACCGGCATCGGCGGCATCGTGCGCGACATCCTGGCGATGGGCGCCCGCCCGGTCGCCGTGATGGACCCGCTGCGCTTCGGTGCGGCCGACCACCCGGACACCCGGCGCGTGCTGCCCGGCATCGTCGCGGGCATCGGCGGCTACGGCAACTGCCTGGGCCTGCCGAACATCGGCGGCGAGGTCGTCTTCGACTCCTGCTACCAGGGCAACCCGCTGGTCAACGCGCTGTGCGTGGGCGTCATGAAGCACGAGGACATCCACCTCGCGCAGGCCTCCGGCGCCGGCAACAAGGTCATCCTGTACGGCGCCCGCACCGGCGGCGACGGCATCGGCGGCGTCTCGGTGCTGGCCTCCGAGACCTTCGACGACACCAAGCCGACCAAGCGCCCCGCCGTCCAGGTCGGTGACCCGTTCCAGGAGAAGCTCCTGATCGAGTGCACCCTGGAGATCTTCCGGGAGAAGCTCGTCAAGGGCATCCAGGACCTCGGCGGTGCCGGCCTGTCCTGCGCCACCAGCGAGCTGGCCTCGGCCGGCTCCGGCGGCATGCGGATCGACCTCGACACCGTGCACCTGCGCGACCACACGCTCTCGCCGGAGGAGATCCTCATGAGCGAGTCGCAGGAGCGCATGTGCGCGATCGTCGAGCCCGACAAGGTCGCCCGCTTCCTGGAGATCTGCGAGAAGTGGGACGTCATCGCCAACGTCATCGGCGAGGTGACCGACGGCGAGCGCCTGGAGATCTTCTGGCACGGTGAGCTCGTGGTGGACGTGCCCCCGCGCACCGTCGCCCACGACGGCCCGGTCTACCAGCGCCCCTACGCCCGCCCGAGCTGGCAGGACGCGCTCCAGGCCGACGCCCCCACCGCCGAGCGGCTGGCCCGCCCGACCACCGGCGAGGGCCTCAAGGCCGACCTGCTCAAGGTCGCGAGCCACCCGAACCAGGCCTCCAAGTCCTGGATCACCGACCAGTACGACCGCTACGTGCTCGGCAACACCGTGCTCTCGCACGGCGAGGACTCGGGCATGATCCGGATCGACGACGAGACCAACCTCGGCGTCTCGGTCGCCACCGACGGCAACGGCCGCTACGCCAAGCTGGACCCGTACACCGGAGCCCAGCTGGCCCTGGTCGAGGCCTACCGCAACGTCGCGGCCGGCGGTGCCAAGCCGCTCGCGGTCTCCGACTGCCTCAACTTCGGCTCCCCCGAGGACCCGGACGTGATGTGGCAGTTCGCCGAGGCCACCCGCGGCCTGGCCGACGCCTGCCTGGTGCTCGGCACCCCGGTCACCGGCGGCAACGTCTCGCTGTACAACCAGACCGGCGAGGTCGCCATCCACCCGACCCCCGTGGTCGCGGTGCTCGGCGTCATCGACGACGTCACCCGGCGCACCCCGGTCGCCTTCGCCGAGGAGGGGCAGCTGCTCTACCTGCTCGGCGACACGGCGGACGAACTCGGCGGCTCGGCCTGGTCGCAGGTCGTCCACGACCACCTCGGCGGCCTGCCGCCCGCGGTGGACCTGGAGCGCGAGCGGCTGCTCGGCGACATCCTGATCGCCGCCTCGCGCGACGGCATGATCGACGCCGCGCACGACCTCTCCGACGGCGGCCTCGGCCAGGCGCTCGTGGAGAGCTGCCTCAAGGGCGGTCACGGCGCCCGGATCGTCGTGCCCGAGGGCACCGACCCGTTCGTCCTGCTGTTCTCGGAGTCGGCCGGCCGCGCCGTCGTGGCGGTGCCGCGCAGCGAGGAGCTCCGCTTCAACGACATGTGCACCGCGCGTGGCCTGCCGGCCACCCGGATCGGTGTCGTGGACGGCGACAGCCTCGACGTCCAGGGGCAGTTCAGCGTCACGCTGGCCGAGTTGAAGGACGCCCACACCGGCGTCATCGAGGCCCTGCTGGCCTGACCGGCGATTGTCGAGGGGCGGACGGTTCAGTCGAACCGTCCGCTCCTCGGCGTATGTTGGCCCCATGCCCGCCAAGTCCCGTACGTACCAACCGCAGAAGGTCCGCGCCGCGCTGGCCGCCCAGACCGGGGCGCTGCGCGCCGCCGTGGCGGGCCTCGGCGACGAACAGCTGGACCTGCCGACCAGGTTGGGGGACTGGCGGGTGCGGGAGCTGCTCGCCCATCTGGCCGTCCAACTCGACTTCGTCCCCGCGCACCTGGACGATCCGCTCCAGGGGCGCCCGCCGCTCGACCTGCCGGGCTGGGTGGCGGCGGTCGGCACGGTGGCGCCGCTGCTGGACGAGCAGGCCCGGGACCGGGCCGCGGCGGACTTCGGCGGGGACGCGGCCGCCGTCGCGGCGGCCTTCGGGCGGGCCGCCGACGCGCTGACCGGTCTGCTGGCGAAGCCCGAAGCCGCCGACCCGGTACGGCGGTTCGAGATCCGGCTCGGCTCGATGACGCTCGCCGACATGCTGGTCACCAGGCTGGTGGAGACCGTCGTGCACGCCGACGACCTGGCCGACGCCCTCGGCGCCGCCGCGTTCCCGCACGAGCGCCAGGCCCTCGCCGCCGTCACCCGGCTGCTCGCCGACGCGCTGGCCGTCCGGGCCCCTGGCGGCGCGGTCGAGCTGCGGATCCCGCCGTACGCCGTCGTCCAGGCCGTCGAGGGCCCCCGGCACACCCGGGGCACCCCGCCGAACGTGGTCGAGACCGACCCGCTGACCTGGATCCGGCTGGCCACCGGCCGGCTGCCCTGGGCGGCGGCGGTGGCCGACCACCGGGTGTCCGCCTCGGGGGAGCGCAGCGACCTGGGGGCGTACCTGCCGGTGCTGGGGTAGCGGCCCGAACCGGACGCGTCCTAGTGCAGCTGGTCGACCAGGGCTGCGGCGGCCTTGCGCAGGGGTTCGCCGGTGAGGGCCTGGTCCGGCTCGCCGGTGCCGGGGTTCTGGGACAGCATCAGCACGATGTCGCCCTCGCCCTGGTGCGCGATCCGGGCGAGGGCCGCGGTTCCCTTGCTGCCGAGGATCCGGGTCTGGCCGGGGCCCGGCTGCTCGGTGGCGACCTGCTGGAGCTCGGCGACGGACAGCTCCGCGGCGCGCCGGATGCCCGGCAGGAGCATGTTGACGGCCACCCCGGACTGCGGGACGGCGAACAGTTCGAGGTCCAGCCGCGCCGTGCCGACCTGGTAGGCGCAGCTGACGTCGGCGTTCGGCGGAGTGGCCGGGATCGACGGCATGGTCGGCGGGTGGCTCGCGCCGGACGGCCACGGCTGCGGCGGCAGGCCGTCGCCGACGCTGCCCTGCACGGCGTGCCCGTCGTACTCGTGGTCCGGGGTGACGGTGCCGGGGATCCCGGCCGCCTGCAGCGCCTTGCCGAGGTCGAGGCCGAACGGGCAGGTGTCCTGCTTGTCCTGCTGGAGCTTCTCGGCGGTCGAGCGGACGGAGCCGTAGGACAGTGCGCCGGGCCCGGGGACGCCCCCGGTCGAGGACGAGCAGGCGGCGGCGCCGAGGGCGATCCCGGCGGCGGCGAACACGGCGGTGAGCTTTCGGCGGTGGGCAGCGGTCATGGTCGCAGGGTAGGCGCCGGGGGTCCCGGCCAACTGCCGATCAGGTCTCAACTCCGTTCCGAAGCGCGGCGCCGGACGCTCCTCAGGGCACGGCCGGGCCGCTCAGGTAGGTGCCCTCGGCGGAGTACGGCCAGGCGTTCGGCGTGCAGCCCTTGAGGCCGTAGATCTGCTGCATCATCGCGGGTGCGGGCTTGCCCGGGCCGGGGCAGGTCTCGTGGCCGTGGCCGATCCGGTGGCCGACCTCGTGATTGATGATCAGGGCCCGGTACTCGTCCAGCGGCCCGTCGAACTGGGGTGAACCGGTGTTCCAGCGCTTGGAGTTGACGAGCACCTGGTTGCCGACGTTGCAGTTCACCTCGCCGTGGGTGTCCAGGCCGGAGGCGCCGCAGATCTTGTCGACGGTTGCCGGGGAGGCGATCTTCACGGTGAAGTCGTAGGAGCCGCCGGCGACCAGCTGGAAGGCGTTCTTGCGGTCGTTGGTCCAGCCGCGGCGGTCGCCCAGGAAGCCGTGGATCTGCGCGGCGGCGGAGGCGGCGTCGATGCCGATGCCGTCCTCGACCTCCACCCGGTAGCGGCGCACGGTGCCGCGCCCGACCGCCTTGGCGTTGGCGGGGGCGGTGCTGAACGTGCCCGAGCCCTTGGTGGGGCCGGGGTCCGGGGCGGTGGGCGTCGGCGTGGGCGTGGGCGTCGGGGTGTTCACCGGGGTCGGGGTGGGGGCCGCCGACGGGGTGCCGGGTGCCTGTTCGGCGGGCGGGGCGAGCCGGGCCTGGGCGGAGGCGGCGGGGGCCGGGGCGTCCGGGGAGCGCTCCAGGGCGAAGGCCGCGGCGCCCAGCAGCAGCACGGAGGCCACCAATGCCGTGAGCATGCCAGGTCCGATCCGGCGGGATGCCCGGCGACGGCGTCTGCTGCGAGCGTTCTTGGACTGAGTGGCTCGCCGGCGGGCGGATCTGGCTGCGGGCACGCGCCACACCCTGACATGGCGAACGGGTGAATGTCCATATACCCGGTATGCAACCTTCGGGGCCCGTCGTGCGTTGGGCGGCGCTCGTCGGGCCGGCGGGCGGCCGATCACCGGGGGGCGGTTGACCCCAGGGCCCCGAATGGCAGACTGCACCCATGGCGATCCACAGGAATCTTCTCGACGGCCCCGAACCGACCCTGCTGCCCGAGGACGAGCAGCCCTACCGGATGCTGGCGGAGGAGTCCGCCTCACCGACCCAGGTGGCCGCGGAGTTCCCGACCTTCTGCCTCGCCTGGGCCATGCTCGCCGACGACGCCTACGCCGCCGGCCGGTACGTCGAGTCGTACGCCTACGCCCGCACCGGCTACCACCGGGGCCTCGACGCGCTGCGCCGCAACGGCTGGAAGGGCCACGGCCCGGTGCCGTGGGAGCACCGCGGCAACCGCGGCTTCCTGCGCTGCCTGGCGGCGCTCGCCCGGGCGGCCGGCGCGATCAAGGAGACCGAGGAGGAGGCCCGCTGCTGGCAGTTCCTCAAGGACAGCAGCGCGGAGGCGTACGCGGAGCTCAAGCAGTCGACCGAGCTGTAGGCACCCCGACGGTGTGACCGTGCCCCCGGTGGACGATCCACCGGGGGCACTCAGCACTCCGGGCGCCGGTCGTGCCGGCCGCCGGTTACTTCAGGCGCTTGCCGGCCGAGCGCAGCTGCTCGGCGGCCTCGCGCACGCGGGCGGCCATGCCGGCCTCGGCCAGCTTGCCCCAGGTGCGGGGGTCGTAGGTGTTCTTCTTGCCGACCTCGCCGTCGACCTTCAGCACGCCGTCGTAGTTGGCGAACATGTGGCCGGCCACCGGGCGGGTGAAGGCGTACTGGGTGTCGGTGTCCAGGTTCATCTTCACGACGCCGTTCTCCAGCGCGGTGGCGATCTCCTCGGTGGTCGAGCCCGAGCCGCCGTGGAAGACGAAGTCGAACGGGTCGGTCCGGCCGTACTGCTTGCCGATCGCGTCCTGCAGCTCGCGCAGCAGCTCCGGCTTGAGCACGACGTTGCCCGGCTTGTACACGCCGTGCACGTTGCCGAAGGAGGCGGCCAGCAGGTAGCGGCCCTTCTCTCCCAGGCCCAGCGCCTCGGCGGTGCGCACCGCGTCGTTGACGGTGGTGTACAGCTCGTCGTTGATCTCGTGGGTGACGCCGTCCTCCTCGCCGCCGGTCGGGGTGATCTCGACCTCAAGGATGATCTTGGCGGCGGCGGCCTGGGCCAGCAGCTCCTGGGCGATCTCCAGGTTGTCGGCGAGGGTCTCGGCCGAGCCGTCCCACATGTGCGACTGGAACAGCGGGTTCTGGCCCTTGGCCACGCGCTCGGCGGAGACCGCCAGCAGCGGGCGGACGTAGCCGTCCAGCTTGTCCTTCGGGCAGTGGTCGGTGTGCAGCGCGACGGTGATGTCGTACTTGGCGGCGACGATGTGGGCGAACTCGGCGAGCGCGACCGCGCCGGTGACCATGTCCTTGCTGTGCTGGCCGCCCAGGAACTCCGCGCCACCGGTCGAGATCTGGATGATGCCGTCGCTCTCGGCCTCGGCGAAACCGCGCAGCGCGGCGTGCAGGGTCTGCGACGAAGTGACGTTGATGGCCGGGTAGGCGAACTTGCCCGCCTTGGCCCGGTCCAGCATCTCGTTGTAGACCTCGGGAGTTGCGATGGGCATGCGATCCGCTCCTGTCGGGTTGCGGCGTACGGACGGTGCTGTCCGACGCTGTGTACGCCTTCGTGACGACTCCGTGCCGGCCCGCCGACGCGCGGCGCTGCGGTGTGGCTCTCCGGCACCAAGGTTCGAGGCGACCTCCGCGGTACGGCCATGAGGGTGGTGGGCCGCTGCGGACCGGACGCCGGTGTCATCTTCCCAGACTCGTGCCCGCAGGTCAGCAGGAGCCCGTCTGTCGGGACGGCGTACCGGACGGCGCGGCCGGAACTCGTCGGCGGTTCCGCGCCCACCGGCCCGGTCCGCGCTCCCGGTCGGCGCTCCCGGTGCACGCTCCCGGTCCGCGGCCTCGGCCGGACGTCACCGGAAAGGTACGCCCGCTATCCTGCGCCCGTGGACTACAACCAGCTGGCCGTCAACGTGCTCGACGCCAAATCCCTGATCTCGTCCCTCGGCGCCATCGGGCTGATCGCGATCATCTTCGCGGAGACCGGCCTGCTGGTCGGCTTCTTCTTCCCGGGTGACTCGCTGCTGATCCTGGCGGGCGTGGCCGCCTCGAACGCGGCCTCCTCGGTGCTCGGCGACGGTGCGAAGCTGCCGATCGCCGTGCTGCTCGTGGGCTGCCCGATCGCGGCGATCGCCGGTGCCCAGCTGGGGCACCTGATCGGTGTCAAGGTCGGACCGAGGATGTTCGACAAGCCCGATTCGAAGATCTTCCGCCGCGAGTACGTGGTGAAGGCGGAGGAGTACTTCAACAAGTTCGGCTCGGGCAAGGCCGTGGTGCTGGCCCGCTTCATGCCGATCATCCGGACCTTCCTGAACCCGGTGGCCGGCACCCTGGAGATGCCCGCGAAGACCTTCTTCGTGTGGAACGTCGTCGGCGGCGTGCTCTGGACCGAGTCCATGCTGCTGATCGGCTACTTCTTCGGCGACGCGCTCGCCCCGGTGATCGACAAGTACCTGATCCCGGCCGTGCTGCTGATCGTGCTGCTGTCGGTCTCGCCGATCCTGGTCGAGGTCGTGCGGGAGCGCCGCAAGAAGAAGGCCGGCATCGTCGAGGCCCCGGCCGGCGACGCGGTGCAGAGCGGCAGCGGGCGGCACCGCCGCGGCTGAGGCTGCACGGCGTACGGCTGCACGGCGCGTACGGCTGCACGGCTTCACGGTGCAGTGACGGAGGGCCGGGCCCCGTTCCACGTGGTTTCACGTGAAACAGGGCCCGGCCCTCGGTGTTGCCAGGGGTGCCCGTACGGGTCAGAGACCCAGGTCGTCCAGGTCGTACGCGGTCACGTACTCCAGGCCCTGCTCCGCGATCGCGGCCGCGCCACCGCGCTCGACGATCACCGCGACGCCGACCACCTCGGCGCCCGCCTCGCGCAGCGCCTCGACGGCGGTCAGCACCGAGCCACCGGTGGTGGAGGTGTCCTCGACCGCCAGCACCCGGCGGCCCTTCACCTCGGGTCCCTCGATCCGGCGCTGCAGGCCGTGCGCCTTGCCCGCCTTGCGGACCACGAAGGCGTCCAGCTTCTGCCCGCGCGCGGCGGCGGCGTGCAGCATCGAGGCCGCCACCGGGTCGGCGCCCAGGGTCAGGCCGCCGACGGCGTCGTACTCCAGGTGGGAGGTCGCGTCCAGCATCACCCGGCCGACCAGCGGGGCGGCCTCGCCGTCCAGCGTGATCCGGCGCAGGTCGACGTAGTAGTCGGCCTCCTTGCCGGAGGAAAGGGTGACCTTGCCGTGCACGACGGCCTTGTCCTTGATCTGTGCCAGCAGGGCGTCGCGGTCGTTGCTCATGAGCGTTCAGTCTAGGCCCTGACGGCCTGCGGGGCGCTCGCGGCTAGCGCCGGCGCAGCGCCCTGACCAGCACCACGGCGCCGCCCAGCAGGGCCACCGAGCCGCCGATCACCCACGGCACCGCACTGCGGCCGCCCGCGCCCGGCACCACGATGCCACCGGCCTCGCCGCCCCAGCGGGACGCCGCCCGGGCCCGCGCGCTGCGGGCCGGCAGCGCCGGGGCGTACCGGCCGCGCGGCGGGGCGTGGTCCACCTCCTCGGCCGAACGGCCGACGATGCTGCGGCGGACCGGGCCGGAGAGCTCCGGCTCGTCCTCGTAGGCGAAGAGCGGCTCGACCGGGAGCTCCTCGGCGACCCCGTCCTGCGGACCGCCGGTGCCGGCCTCGGCGGCGTCGCCGTCGCCGCGCTCGTCGATGTCGTCCTCGCCGTCGTTGTCGTCGTCGGCGGCGGAGCCGGTGGGGAGGCCGAAACGCTCGGCATCGGCGTCGGAGAAGGCGATCAGGTCGGAGAGGTCGTCGTCCAGGTCGTCGCCGGGCTGGTCCTGGCGGTCCTCGATGAACACCACCTCGGCGTCCGTCCCGGTGTCCGTCCCGTCGTCCGTCCCGGCGTCGGCCTCGTCCGAGGGCTCCGACCCGGCCTCGTCCGCGGCCTCGTCGGCGAGCTCCTCCTCGCCGACGGCCGGGGCGTCCGGGGAGGTGAGCGCGAGGGCGAAGCGCTCCAGCAGACGGCGGCCGACGGCGTCGAGGGTCTCGGCGTCGAACTCGGTCAGCCGGCCGGTGGCGCTCAGGTCGCCGGTGAAGCGGACCGTCGCGGTGCCGTCCTCGGCACCCTCCGCGACGCTCACCCGTACGGTGGCGGTCGCCTCGCCGCTGCCCCGGGCCTCCTCGCCCTCGGCCAGCACGGTCAGCACACCGCCCCGGCCCTCGATCAGCGACAGCACGCCCTTGTAGGTGATCGTGGAGCCGCCGATCCGCAGTTTCAGCCGCCCGCCGATCTCCTCGGCCGGCCCGGTCCCGACCGCCGCCGGCTCGGTGCTCAGACCCGGCACGCTCCGCGCCAGCAGCGCCGGATCCTGCAAGGCCTGCCGCACCAGCTCTGCGGACATCGGGACGACAACCTCATGCTCCATGCCACGGAGCCTACCGACTGGGCCCCGCCCGGTCCCCACCCACCACCGCCCGACTTTCCCCGGCCCGCCCCCGCCCGCCCGGGCTCCGGGGCGTGTCCCGCGCCCGTTCGCCCTCCCGGCCCGGGGCCCCGGAGCCGCTTCGTGCGCGGCGCGGTACACCGCTCGGACGTGGGCCCGACCGGTGCACCGCCGAGGTCGGCCGCCGGGTCAGCGCGGTGCCAGCAGGGTGAGGGGGGCCGGGGGGCGGGGTGGGCGGAGGGCGGTGAGGCGGGTGGTCGAGGTGCGGAGGGTGTCGGGGGTGAGGGCCCGGGGTGGTGGGGCGTCGGGGGCGAGGGTGAGCGGGGGCGGGGTGGCGGCGGCGAGCAGGAAGTCCTGGGCGGCGTCCGGCGGGCCCGGGCGGCAGCCGGCGGTGGCGCTGCCGTCGACCGCGTACGGGGCGGTCCGCAGCCCGACCGCGCGGAGGCCGGACTCGATCTGCCAGAGGCCGTCCCCGCCGCCCCCGCCTTCCCCGCCGGCGCGGACGGCGATCCGGCCGCCGGGGGCCAGCAGCCGGGCGGCGAGGCCGTAGAACTCCTGGGAGTGGAACTTGACCGGGCCGCCGTCCGAGGGGGCGGGCAGGTCGGCGAGCACCACGTCGTACTCCTCGTCGGGTGCGCCGCGCAGCCAGGCCAGCGGGTCGGCGGCGGTGGTGCGGACCCTGGGGTCGTCCAGGGCGTGGCCGTCGAGGGCGGCGAGGCCGGGGTCGGTGCGGGCGAGCCGGGGGAGCGCCGGGTCGGCGTCGACGAGGCGGACGGAGCGGACGCCGCGGTGCCGCAGCACCTCCCGCAGGGCGAGGCCGTCGCCGCCGCCGAGCAGCAGGACCCGGGCGTCGGGGCCGGCGGCCATGGCCGGGTGGACGAGGCCTTCGCTGCCCCGGTACTCGTCGGGCCCGCAGACCGCGAGCCGTCCGTCGAGGTAGAGCCGGAGCGGGCCCTCGGCGGGGCCGGTGAGCACGATCTCCTGGTACCGGCTGCGGGTGGCGTAGCGGACCTGGTCGCCGTAGAGGGCGTGCCGGGCGGCGCGTTCGATCGGGTCGGAGCCGACGGCGGCCGCGGCGAGCAGGGCGAGGACGAGGGCGCAGCCGGCCCAGAGCAGCCGTCGTATCCGGGGGGCGGGTTCCTCGCGGAAGAGCCAGAGCACCACGGCGGCCCCGGCGACGGCGTTGACCGCCCCGGTGAGCAGGGCGCCGTCGCCGGGGCCGAGCAGGGGGAGGATCAGGAACGGGAAGGCGAGGCCGCCGATCAGCGCGCCCACGTAGTCGGCGGCGAAGAGGTCGGCGACGGCGCGTCCGGCGTCCTCGCGCCGGATGCGTTGGATGAGGGTCATCAGCAGCGGGATCTCGGCGCCGATGAGGATGCCGATGAGGCAGGTGAGGATGACCATCGCGGCCTGGTAGCGGCCGATCCAGGCCCAGCAGGAGTACAGGGCGAGGACGGAGAGCCCGCCGGTGAGGGCGAGGGCGCACTCGACGAGGGCGAAGGCGGTCGCGGGCCGGCGGGTGAGCCGTTTGGCGAGCAGGGAGCCGAGGCCCATCGCGAAGACCATGACGGAGAGCACCACGGAGGTCTGGGTGACGGTGTCCCCGAGCAGGTAGTCGCCGAGCGCCACGAGTTCGAGCTCGTAGACGAGTCCGCAGGCCGCGCAGACGAACGCGGCCAGCAGGACGGTCAGCCGGGCGAGCCGGGGGCGGGAGCGCAGCCGGGAGCGACGGCGGGCGGGCAGGGGGGTGAGGCTTCGCCCGGGCCGGGGTGGGGTGCCGTCGTCGAGGTCCACTCGCGGGCGTGCGGGCGGACCGGCCGGATGGTTGATCACGAACAAACGCTAGGGGACGTGCGGGACGGATCGCTGCGCCCATCCGACGGACAGCGGGAGCCCTCGGATTGACGAATCGTTCCTGCGTACGATTCGTAGGCCTGTGCCGGGTGGCATATGACCGGTTCGGTGCTGCCGGACGGGCTGCTGGTGCCCGGCGGGTGGGCTGTCACGGCCCCGGCACCACCAGCGAGGAACGGGTGCAGACCAGCTGCCCCTCCTGCGGGTAGGCGTGCCAGGTCCGCCAGAGCAGCCGGTCGGTGCCGCCCTGGGTGACCAGGGCGGTGAAGGCGCTCGGGTCGCCCGGGAAGACCCCGGCGAGACCGCGCGGGTGCCCCTCGACCAGGGCCAGCAGCTCCTGGGCGCGGGCCGCGAAGTCGTGCGGGGGCAGGGCCTCGATGCGGGCGGCGAACTCGTACTCCCAGCCGCCGACCTGCTTGGCCACCCGGGCCGGCAGCGGGGTGCGGCGGCCGGGCATGCAGGCGACGGTCTCCAGGCAGTCTCCGGGGCCGGCCGAGATGACCACCTGGTGCGAGGCGCCCAGCAGCCGCAGCTGGAGGGTGCCGGGGGTTCCGGGGCGGCCGCCGTCGAGTCTCAGGTCGCGGACGGCGAGAGCGGGCAGCGGGTCGCCGCCGAGGCACCAGGCCAGGTCACCGGCGCGGGTGTCCGTGTAGGAGGTCTGCAGTGTGGTGAGCATGCTCGGCTCCGCGTTTCAGCTCCGTGCGCGCCCGCCGAGCAGCAGCGAGTAGGCCTAGGCGATGGCGAGGCTGTTCGTGGCTGTGCGGCCCTGGGCGCGGCCGACCGTGGAAGGAAGGATTCCGGCTGGAGATTCAGCAGCAGAGAAGCATGAATACGCCGGGTCCGTCGGTGATTTACCCATCTTTGTCAAGCATTCACCGTTTCGAGCACACCTGCTTCCCGGCTCTGATCGACCCGGTGTGCGACTCTGCACAGCGCGCGCCCCTGTCACCGGCCCGTGCGCCGTGTGCGCCGGTCGTGCGCTCTTCGCGCGCATCATGCGCCGCCGCCCGCCCCACGGGATGTGCGGGCGGGTCTCCGGGTGTGCCCGACAGGCTGTGAGGCCTGCCTGACGGGCAGCAAAGGAGCATGCCACCCAGGGGAGTTGGGGGTCGAATCAGCATGTTCGGCGGGCCAGAATTGGTCCCTGTCCAAGGGGGCGCGCAAAACGAAACGCGCGCCCCATGTGCGCAACGGGCCCCCGGAACCCTCCGCTCCCTTTGCAGAAACCGCTCTCCGGCGGGCTAGGCGGCGCCGCGCGGACCGGACGGGGCCGCCGAGCGGAGCCGTCGGCGGATCAACTCACGTGCGAGCAAGGCATGTTCATCGCACGGGCGGCTGCGGGGGGCACGCACGGGGGGCGGGAGGGCATTCCGCCGCCCGGCATTCCGCACTTCGTGCCCGGCTTCGTGGCTGGCTTCGTGCCCGGGTGGGACGTCGGCGGCTTCTTCCGGTTCTTCCGGATTCCGCACGGCACCGGATGCGCCGCCGACGTCGACCGGCGGTCGCTCAGAGCCGCCGCAGGCGGTCGACGGCCTCCTGGAGGACCTCGTCCTTCTTGCAGAAGGTGAACCGGACCAGGCTGCGCCCGGCGTCCGGGTCGTCGTAGAAGACGGCGTTGGGGATGGCGACGACGCCGCAGCGCTCCGGGAGGGCGCGGCAGAAGTCGATGCCGTCCTTCTCCCCGAGCGGGGTGATGTCGGTGGTGACGAAGTACGTGCCCTCGGGGGTGAAGGCCCGGAAGCCGGCCGCGGTGAGGCCGTCGAGCAGGAGGTCGCGCTTGCGGCGCAGGTCGGTGCGCAGGGTGTCGAAGTAGCCGTCGGGCAGGCGCAGGGCCTCGGCGACGGCGTACTGGAAGGGGCCGGCGCTGACGTAGGTGAGGTACTGCTTGGCGGTGCGCACGGCGGCGACCAGGGCGGGGCTCGCGGTGACCCAGCCGACCTTCCAGCCGGTGAAGGAGAAGGTCTTGCCGGCCGAGGAGATGGTGACGGTGCGCTCGCGCATGCCGGGGAGGGCGGCGAGGGGGTGGTGGGTGGCGCCGAAGACCAGGTGCTCGTACACCTCGTCGGTGATCACCAGGAGGTCGTGCTCGATCGCGAGGGCGGCGATGCCGGCCAGCTCCTCGGCGGTGAGGACGGTGCCGGTCGGGTTGTGCGGGGTGTTGATCAGCAGCAGCCGGGTGCGCGGGTTGATCAGGGCGCGCAGTTCGTCCAGGTCGGGGCGGAAGTGCGGGGCCCGGAGGGTGAGCGGGCGGCGGACGGCTCCGGCCATGGCGATGCAGGCGGCGTAGGAGTCGTAGAAGGGTTCGAGGGCGATCACCTCGTCGCCGGGCTCCAGCAGGGCGAGCAGGGCGGCGGCGATGGCCTCGGTGGCTCCGGCGGTGACCAGGACCTCGGTGTCGGGGTCGTACGCGAGGCCGTGGAAGCGCTGCTGGTGCTCGGCGATGGCCTGCCGAAGCTCGGGGATGCCGGGGCCGGGCGGGTACTGGTTGCCGCGGCCCTCGCGCAGGGCCCGGACGGCCGCCTCGCGGACCTCCTCGGGCCCGTCGGTGTCGGGGAAGCCCTGGCCGAGGTTGATCGAGCCGGTGGCCGTGGCCAGGGCGGACATCTCGGCGAAGATCGTCGTCCCCATCCCGGCAAGTCGGCGGTTCAGCAGCGGCCTGGTACCCATCGGTGGCTCCTCACGGCTCGTCGTCAGGGCCATCCTGGGGCAGTCGGGGGCCGGGGACAAGGACGGCCCGGCGGCCGGGAGGCGCGGGGAGGGTACGGGAACGGCCCGGCCCCCGGCGTCTGCCGGGGGCCGGGCCGCCGGGGGGGGCGCCCGCCCCTCGGCCGGTGCTACGGAACTCAGGCAGCCACGACGGCGACGTCGAGGTTGGC